>JAAYHS010000004.1 GCA_012735315.1 Bacillota bacterium
AAAGACTAATGAAGGGGGCCGCTGCAAAAAGATTTTTTGCCGTTCCGTCCATACAGGATTAAAACACTGGGCCAAGCTAAAAAATCATTCTAAAAAGCGCGATAAACGGGCGCTGGTAATTCTCAGAGCCAACTTGAGCCACATTTATGAGGCTTGAGAATGGTTTTATATACCCAGCCGGAGCCTTTAGGGATCCGGCAAGATGAGGGACCGGGTTGTTGTTTATTTTGACGACAGCCCCTTTTTTATTATAATTGATTTTGAAAATTCGCCATCATTTGTTCCAAATCTTCCGATTTGCACCTTTTTGTCCAGCGTTTTCAGGCGGCCTTGGATTCCGGATCGGCATGGTCTTGCGCTTCTTTATTCTAAATATTATATTGAACATGTTAGTTGGCAGAATTTAATAGTTGGGAAAAGGCATACTAAGAAAGATTCCTCGCCTTTTAACGTTATTATTTTGGAAAGGAGTATTTCGTTGCCCGGGTGAATTGGGAGGAAAATCCTTAAGCTTGCGCGAGGCTGTTATCGATAAACCATAATCGAATTTTGTTGAGCAGTTCCTCCTTTATCCGGGATAATAATAGTAACGCGCTAAGACAAATGATCAAAGATCGCATTGTTATCGGGTCGATGGCCGGAATGATCGCTACTTTATTTAAGGATCTACCTAATTATATCCTTTACAGGTTGGGTATAGTCAAATGTATCTATGCTCATTTGGCGGCTTCAGCCCATCTGAGCGGATCGGATGTATATACCGCTATCGGATCGATTATTGGTTTTTTGGCGGACATTATTACCGGCGGAGCCATCGGAGTCATGGCCATTATTTTTTTAAAAAGGTTCGGCACGGATTATTGGTGGTATAAAGGGTGCATTATCGCCAACATCATTTGGCTATTCGGGTTGGGTGTAATTTTAAACCTGGGTACGGTTAATCTTGTTTTCGGCGATCCGGTCTTTCGTCTTACATCCTTCTTCGACCATTTACTCTTCGGTTTGGTTACCGTTTATTTGATTTATAAATGGGATCGATTACCATGAAAAAATTATAGACAAGTTAAGAGGTTGGCTTGGGAGGAAAACCGGGCTTAGGAATTGATAAAAGCATTCAAAATATACTAAATTTGACTGAATTAGATTATTAAGTTATAATTATATATATATTTCATATCCAGACTCCTGTTTTCCCTTGATTTCCCGTAATTTTAAGGAAGGGTGGGGCGGAGAATTATTTTTATCCGAATCGCCGATGCCGCCTGATCCGCTGAACGCTATGGAAACAGTGAAGTAAAGTATGTCGCTTGCCAAAACTTTAGTCTATTTGATTAGCGTGAGGTAAGCCCAGTATTAACCAAAGGAATCCTCTTGGTTTTTTTATTTAGTTCGGTGGAGAATGAAGATGAATTACAAAGAAAAAATCATGTTTCTAGTTTTTGTAATCTTAGTAGCTTTTATATGGATAACATTTGGAGAACGGATCATGAAAGGGTCTGGTTGGGATGTGGCCGTGGTTTCGGGTACGGGAGTCGAAAGGCAGGTTCGAAATTATGGAAACGTTCGAAGCTGTCTTGAATATCAGGATTATTTGGAGGCTGTGGCCGCCCTGAAAGAGGGAACTGTCGACGCGGTAATCATGGATCGTTTGGATGCGTTGAATAGTTTGAAACGATTCGGCGGAAACGATTTGAAATTGGTCGGGGAGCGATTGACTGATAGAAAAGGGAGAGCGGTGTTCAGACCCGGGGACGATATGCTGTGTTTACAGTTTAATAAAGCTCTTTTAGAGTTGATCAGGGATAAAACCTATGAACAGCTTAGCGTTAAATATTTTGGTGTTAATTTGCTGGATAATAAAAACATCAAAAAGCCATTGTTAATGGATGTTTCAATTAGAGACATTAGAGGAGCTGATGAGTCTTGGGCTGAAATTCAAAAAAAAGGCGTGCTTGAGTTCGGCATCATGGTTAATAATCCGCCGTTTTGTTATTACGGACAGGACAAACGGTTGACCGGTTTCGAAGTTGAGTTGACGGAAGCGATCGCCAAAAAATTGGGAATAAAATACAAGCTGGTCGTGATGGAACGGCGCGAAGCTTATGATGCATTAATCAAAGGCCGTTGCGACGCTTTCTTGTACGGGACCAACAGTATTAATTCGTTGGGCGGAAAAGTAGTATATTCCGAACCGTATTATTTTTCCGGCGCCCAATTAGTGGTCCTGGCGGAATCGCCGATTAACGGACCGGAGACGCTCAACCAAAGAATACCGTCGTTCAAAAGCTTGTTAAGGAGGAGAATGATTAAATGGTAACCTTTCAACCCAAATTAACCCAAGTATCCGATTATGAGCAATTTATCGGAGCTGAAGCGGTTGACCGGATCTATCAAAAAGCGCTTGCCTTGAAAGATTTTCATGTCACTCATATTAACTCCACGTATTACGGCGGCGGAGTGGCTGAACTGTTGGGGCCGCTAACGCTATTGATGAATAATTTGGGAATTAAAGCCGGGTGGAGAGTCATTCAAGGCGCTCCTGATTTTTTCAGTATCACCAAAAAGATGCATAACGGATTGCAGGGAGGCAAGATTAATCTAACCAAAAGGAAAAAGCGGATCTACGAAGAGATAATTTATGAAAACGCGGCTCGTAATCATTTGAACGATCATGATATGGTTATTGTGCATGATCCTCAACCCTTGCCGATGATCAATTATTATCAAAAAAAATGTCCCTGGATATGGCGGTGTCATGTGGATTTATCCCGCCCGAACCCCGAACTATGGGATTACCTGTCTACTTTTATTCGGAATTATAACGCCGTGATTCTATCGATTGAAGAGTACCGGCAGAAGCTACCGATTCCGCAACTGTTTTTCTTGCCGGCCATTGATCCGTTCTCCATCAAAAACCGAAAGATGAAGGAAGCCGATATTGAAGAGCGGTTAAGATACTACAAGATACCAACCGATCTCCCCTTGGTGGTGCAGATTTCCCGTTTTGATCGCTGGAAAGATCCCGAAGGAGTAATTAAAGCCTTTAAAATAGCGCGCAAAGAAGTTGATTGTACGTTGGTGCTTCTTGGAAATGTGGCCACCGATGACCCTGAAGGCGCCGAGGTTTACGAATCGCTGCTGAACCAGAAGGAAGAACGGATCATAATATTAAGCCACGAAGATTCGTCATTGGTCAACGCTTTACAAACCCGGGCGGCGGTGGTATTGCAAAAATCACTGCGGGAAGGGTTCGGATTAACTGTGACTGAAGCGCTCTGGAAAGGGACACCGGTGATCGGAGGAAATGTCGGTGGGATCCGGTACCAAATCAAGGATGGAGTTAACGGTTTCCTAGTTAACTCGGTAGAGGAAACCGCGGCCCGGATCGCGCAATTATTAAAGGACCCTAAACTCCGGAGTCAAATGGGCGAAAAAGCCAGGGAGACGGTGCGTGAAAAATTCTTGTTAACCAGATTACTGGAGCAATATCTTGATTTGTTCAATTCATTCGAGACGGTGTTTCATTATAAGTATAAATAACCTGGATAACAGAGTATTTAAAGATGAAGGAGGAATAGGATCGGAAAAAGGGAGGGTGAATGATGAGAATTCTAGTGGTTTCGAACCGGCTTCCGATAACGGCGGTTGAACAAAACGGAACGCTGCGTTTTAAAGAAAGCATGGGCGGGTTGGTTTCAGGGCTGAGCGCTTATTTGGATTCGTTGAAGGGTACTACTTTTACCAAAACAAAGTATATCTGGATTGGTTGGCCGGGAATTTCAGTAGAAAAATCGCAGCAAAACGATCTTAAAAAAAGATTATTAAAGAAGTTTCAAGCTTATCCGACTTTTATCGAAGCGGAAGCCATGGAAGATTTTTATCACGGTTTTTGCAATAAAACGATTTGGCCTTTATTTCATTATTTTACATCGTATGTAGCGTATAAGGAAGAATATTGGAAACAGTATCAAGCGGTAAATGAGATTTTTACCGATTCAATCGTGGAGCTCATCAAACCCGGCGATATTGTTTGGATTCATGATTACCATTTAATGCTGGTTCCCAAGCTGCTTCGGGAAAGATTTCCTGAAATTTCAATCGGATTTTTCTTGCATATTCCATTTCCCTCCTATGAACTCTTCAGATTGCTTCCCAAACAATGGCGTGAAACAATTTTAAGCGGATTACTCGGCGCCGATTTGATCGGATTTCATACTCAAGAGTATACCCAACACTACTTGAGATGCGTCTTGCGATTGCTCGGTATTGAGCATAATATGGGGCGGATAACGATCAACGATCGGGTCATTAAAGTCGATACATTTCCGATGGGCATCGATTTTCAGAAGTATCATCAAGCCGTTTCCCAACCTGATGTGGAAACGGAATATTTGAAGCTTAAGGAGACTTTCCAGGGTCGTCGGGTAATACTTTCAATTGATCGTCTCGATTATTCCAAGGGAATTCTTAACCGTCTACAAGGTTATGAATCCTTTTTAGAAAGAAACCCCGAATGGCGGGGGAAGGTTATTCTATTATTGGTGGTGGTTCCATCGCGGATTGGGGTGGACCAATATCAATTGATCAAAAAACAGATTGATGAAATGGTCGGTGAAATAAACGGCAGGTTCGGCAATATCAACTGGACCCCAATTTTGTATCAGTATAAGTATTTTCCCTTTAATCAGCTGGTCGCTTTGTATAAAGTAAGCGATGTGGCGTTGATTACCCCACTGAGGGACGGAATGAATTTGATTGCCAAAGAATATGTGGCGACCCGTTCCGATCATACCGGAGTATTGATTTTGAGTGAAATGGCGGGCGCTGCCAAAGAATTGGGCGAAGCGGTTATCATAAATCCGAATCACATCGAGGAGATTGCCGATGCGTTGGCGGAAGCTTTGCAAATGCCGCTCATGGAGCAAATGAGACGCAACCGGTTGATGCAACAGCGGCTAAGCCGGTACGACGTAGTCCGTTGGGCTGTTGATTTTATGAATGAATTGGCGGCGATCAAAAAAGACCAACAAGATTATGCCGCGCGCTGTTATGATTATTGTAAAAAAGAGTTGGTGGCAAGTTATTGTAAGTCGCCGACCCGGATTATGTTTTTGGATTACGACGGGACTATGGCGCCCTTTGCCGCCGACCCCCAGGCGGTATCACCGCCCGTGGAACTCCTCGAATTGCTTAATGTTTTGGCAAATGTACATCAAACAATGATCGTCTTAATCAGCGGCAGGGACCGGGTTACACTTGAAAAATGGTTCGGGGAGTTAAACTTGGGACTGGTAGCCGAACATGGGGCCTGGATCAAGGAAAAGGGAGAGGATTGGAAGATGCTGAAACCGTTGAACAACGATTGGAAAAAACAGGTCATTCCAATTCTTGAAGTTTATGCGGATCGGTTGCCCGGAGCATTTGTCGAAGAAAAGGAATCGTCGGTGGTCTGGCATTTTCGGGCGGCTGATCCCGAGTTGGGGTCGATTAGAGCCAAAGAATTAATGGACGTCCTAATCAATTTGACTTCAAATATTGATGTCCAGGTCTTCTCAGGGGATAAAGCGGTTGAGATTAGGAATTCGGGAGTTAATAAAGGGAATGCCGCGCTGCATTTTTTAACCAAGAATTATTATGAATTTATTTTGGCGATGGGCGACGACTGGACGGATGAAGACCTTTTTAAAGTGTTACCGGAGCAAGCGTTCACCCTAAAAGTCGGTTTGGGGCATTCTTATGCCAAGTATTATCTTTCGAATTTTGAAGAAGTAAAAGTTTTACTTAAAGAGCTGGCCGATAGCATCGAATGTCATAATTCGATTCGGTTGGCATAAACTCTAATACTGATTACCATATATTTTGATACATAAAGCATATCAAGTAAGGAGGGGAGGTAGAAAAATCACAATTCTATTCAAAATAATTTTGAAGGAGTGTGAGTATGAAAAAAATATTAATTATTTGCGGCGTGGTTGTGATAGTTTTAATCGCGGTATTTTTGCTGTCCCAGCGAGGGGATCCCGTCCTCTCGATAACCGGTACTTGGGGCGGTAATGAGTTGGAAACGTTTATGAAGATCTGCGACGCGGCCGGCGTGAAAGTGAGTTTTAATACAACCAGGGATCTGAACGCGGTTTTGGCGACTGCTGTTGAAACAAACAATCTGCCGGATATCGCCATTCTCCCTAATCCTGGTAAACTACAAGAATTGGCAATGCAAGGCGTACTTAAGGAACTCGATTATTTAAGTGAGGCTGATCTGGAGAATTATGCCCGTACATGGATTGATCTCGGGAGTTACGGCGGAAAACTGTATGGAATCTTTTTTAAAGTCGCCAATAAATCGGTAATCTGGTATAATCCGAAAAAATTTGCTGAAAATGGTTGGTCTGTACCCGAGACTTGGGATGAATTAATCGCGCTTACCCAAAAGATTGCGGCGGCGGGAAAGACACCTTGGTCAATCGGGGCCGATATCGGGTGGCCGCTGTCGGACTGGGTTGAAAATATCATTATCAGAACCGCCGGCCCGGAAGTGTATCAAAAGTGGATCGATCACGAAATACCCTGGACCGATCCGGCAGTGAAGAAAGCTTTTCAAATATGGGGGCAGATCGTCGGCGATCCCAAGAATCTTGCCGGTGGAATTGACGGTACCCTGGCCACCACTTTTCAAAACGGAGCGATTAATGTCTTTCAAGAAAATCCAAAAGCCTATCTGTATTATGAAGGCGATTTTATAGGAGAGATCGTCTCTTCCCAACTTCCGGAAATAAAGCTTGGTGAAGACATTGACTTTTTCGCTTTCCCTCCGATTAATCCGGAGTACGGAACCCCGGTCGTTGGAGGCGCCGATGTATTTGTCGCGTTCTCGGATAAGCCCGCCGTTAAAAAGCTGATCAAGTATCTCACTACGGTTGAGGCTAACGAGATCGCCGTGAAAAACGGTTTCCTTTCACAACATAAGGGAGTTTCCCTCGATGTTTATCCGAATCTTGTCAGTAGGAATTCGGCCGAGATTTTGACTAAAGCCGAAATTTACGTATTCGACGCATCCGATTTGATGCCTTCGGCAGTAGGAAATCAGGGCGGTTTCTGGGACGCATGTAAAAAATACATCCAAGATCCTTCCAAATTAGA
>JAAYHS010000005.1 GCA_012735315.1 Bacillota bacterium
AAGTAAGGTAAGAGCTGTAAAGACGAAAAGTAAGGACGAAAAGTAAGAACATAGTAAGGGCGAAAAATTTTTCGCCCCGATTAAAAGAGGAATGACCTATGGAAAATCTCTTACACCAACTATCCGATCGTGTCTGGGTGATTCAGGCGGTCACCAATACCGGAATCATTAAACTGAACGACCGGGAGTGCCTGGCGGTGGATCCCGGCGGAGATAAGGACAACGCCAAATACTTGTTGAAAACCTTGGACCGTTTGGGCATGGAATTGGCCGGGGTTTTGATCACCCACGCCCATGCGGACCATTATGGGGCCTGCGCATATTTGAAGAAGAACACCGGAAGCCAATTTTTCGCGTCCCCCTTTGAAAGCTCCCTGATTGAACAACCGCTGCTGGAACCGATTTTTCTATACGGCGGGGCCGAGCCGATCAAAGAATTGACCCACAAGTTCCTTTTGGCGAAACCGGTAACGGTCGCCGCCAGATTGGCCGCGGGTGATTGGGAGTATCGGGGAAATACTTTTAAGATAATCGATCTCCCCGGCCATTCCACCGGACAGATCGGGCTGGTCTGCGATGATTTGCTTTTTTCCGGCGACGCCTTGATGCTCAGCGACTACATCCGGAAGTTTAAGTTTCCGTTTTACTCAAACGTGACCACAGCTCTCCGGACCTTAAACTTGATTTATAACTCGAATTACCGGATGCTCATCCCCGGCCATGGCCCTTTGTTGGACCCCGCGGCCTACCGGCGGGAGTCCGATTTCACCATCCGCAACCTCAATGAATTGGTTGAAATCGCTCTGGCGGAACTTAGTTCGGGGCCGTTAACCGTTGAAAAGCTGTTGCAAAGAATGGCCCGTAAACTTGAAACTCCGATGGTGACTCCGATTCAATATGTGCTGGACCGGACGCTGGTGTTGGCGATTATCAATTATTTATATACAAACGATCGAGTGGAATACTTTTTTGAGGATAGTTTATGGTTTTGGAAGCTTAAGAGTTGAAATCGCTACGCTTTTTTTGCCGGTTTACTAATTACCGACAATGGTTTTGATTTTCCGCACAACGTTGACGGCGTAACGCATAACGCTCATTATAAAAAAAGAATAAATAAAGTTAAAAAAAACAAATAAAGTTGATATATTGTTGACTTTAATTCGGAGAATAAGGTATAATTTGGACAAAGGGGAGTAGCTGACGGTTTACACCGTTGGAAAGGCCAACAATCTCGGTAATGATTACCTGGCCGACCGCTTGCTCCAAGTCAAGTAGCGAGACCTTTAACACCATGGGTGTTAAAGGTCTTTTTAATTGAGCTACGGCTCAATGGAAGTATGTTTTGAGGCCTTTAACCTCAAAATAAACAAAAGGAGGTATGCAGGTGATTTGGAAGGAAAAAACCGTGGCCACCAAATCGCGGGTCCAGTTTCTGGACATCACCACTATGGTTCAGTCCGAAGTAGCGAACAGCGGGGTTCAATCAGGAGTCTGTTATCTATTTGTGCCCCATACGACCGCCGGGATCACCATCAATGAAAATGCGGATCCGGATGTGGTCAGGGACATGACCCACGTTTTAGAAAGACTGATTCCCCAAAAAGGTGATTATCGCCATCTTGAAGGGAATTCCGACGCCCATTTAAAGGCCTCCTTGTTCGGCTTTTCTTGTATGATTCCCATCGTCAACCGTCGATTGGATTTAGGGACCTGGCAGGGAGTTTATTTTTGCGAATTTGATGGACCGCGTCAGCGAAGAATCAAAATCGGAATTTTGACGGACGAAAAGGAGTAGACCTAATGGAAGCGGTTAAATGGTATCAGATTGAAGTCGAACGGGCGGCTGAGGCCCTGGAAAGCGATCTGCAGCATGGCTTAGCCGACGACCAAGTGCAAGCAAAACGGTCTCAGTATGGTTTGAACGAGTTGGAGGAAGAACCGGGTAAATCAATTTGGGCGATGTTTTTCGATCAATTCAAAGAATTTTTGGTGATCCTCCTGTTCATCGCGGCGATTATCTCCGGTTTTCTGGGAGAATGGCTTGACTCCGCGGTTATTATGGCGATTGTTATCCTAAACGCATTTATCGGAGTGTTTCAAGAATATAAGGCCGAGCAATCCTTGGCTGCGCTTAAACGTCTTTCGTCCCCCCTTGCCAAAGTGATTCGGAACGGACATGTTAAATCGATCCCCGCCCAGGAATTAGTCCCCGGAGACCTGATTATTTTGGAGGCGGGTGATTTTGTTCCGGCGGACGCGCGGTTAACCGAGGCCGTTAATCTAAAAGTAGAAGAGGCGGCTTTAACCGGTGAATCGGTCCCGGTGGAAAAGACTACTGCGGTTTTAGCGGAAGAACTGCCGTTGGGAGATCAAAAAAACTTGGTGTTTATGGGAACGGTGGTCACCTACGGCCGTGGGAAAGCGGTAGTATCGAAAACCGGTATGCGCACCGAGATTGGACAGATTGCGAGTTTATTAAAACAAGCGGTAGCGGAACCCACTCCGCTCCAACAGAAGTTGGAAGAGTTCGGCAAGTATTTGGGAACCTTAGCTCTAGGGGTCTGCGCTTTGATCTTCCTTTTAGGATGGTTGCGGGGCGAAGATTTGACCACCATGTTTTTGACCTCGGTCAGTTTGGCGGTGGCCGCAATTCCCGAAGGCCTCCCGGCAATCGTCACCATCGTGCTGGCCATTGGAGTGCAGCGTTTAGCCAGGCAACGGGCGATCATCCGCAAATTGCCGGCTGTCGAAACTCTAGGAGCGGCAACGGTTATTTGTTCGGATAAAACCGGAACTTTGACTCAGAACCAAATGACGGTGAAACGCATCTCCGTCGAAGGAGAATGGTATGAAGTATCCGGTCAGGGTTATAACCCGGAAGGCAAATATCTTCGTGATGGGAAAGCGTTGGCCGCAGTTACTAACGGTTCCCTGAAAACCATCTTATTATGCGGCGCTTTATGTAACGACGCTATTCTCGAGGAAGAACGGAAAGACGGCAACCAAACATGGAAGATCATCGGCGATCCCACCGAGGGCGCTCTGGTGGTGGCGGCGGCCAAGGCCGGTATGAATAAGGAAGATTTAGCCCGTGAGTACGAACGGGTTCTCGAGATACCCTTCGACTCGGAGCGGAAGCTGATGACTACGATTAATAAAGGGAGTTTACCCGATAAGCGTTTCCAAAAGATCGAAGCGGAGACCCCAAAAGGTCTGTGGGCGATTACCAAAGGAGCGCCGGATGTCGTCCTTAGCCGGTGCGCTTCGGTTTTAACCTCCGACGGCATTAAAGACCTGACGCCGGGTTTGAAAGAAGAATTAATGAAACATAACGGGGAGATGGCCCGAGACGCTCTCCGGGTATTGGGTGTCGCCGTTAGGAGAATGCCGGAAGCTAACCAAATCGATCTCAATTCCGTGGAAGAAAAATTAATTTTCATCGGGTTCTGGGGGATGATCGATCCGCCCCGTCCCGAGGTGAAAGATTCGATCATCGAATGCCGGACCGCCGGTATTAAACCGGTGATGATCACCGGCGATCACCGCGATACCGCCACTGCAATCGCCGGGGAACTCGGTTTGCTCGGTGAAAACGAACTGGTTCTGACCGGACAGGAATTGGATAATATCGACGATGACGAGCTAACCCGCAAGGTCGAACAGATTGCGGTATATGCCCGGGTCTCGCCCCAGCACAAGGTGAGGATCGTCAATATTTTCAGAAATAAAGGACATGTGGTGGCCATGACCGGCGACGGCGTCAATGACGCTCCGGCGCTAAAACAAGCCGATATCGGGACGGCGATGGGAATCTCCGGGACGGATGTGGCCAAGAGCGCCGCGGAGATGGTATTGGCGGACGATAATTTCGCGACCATCGTCGGAGCGGTTCGGGAAGGCCGGGTTATTTTCGAAAACATTAGAAAGGCCGTTTATTTTCTGCTTTCCTGCAATATCGGGGAGATTTTCTCAATCCTTTTGGCGATTTTATTTCAATTGCCTGTTCCATTACTGGCAATTCAAATCCTGTGGGTGAATCTGGTCACCGATAGCTTTCCCGCTCTGGCTTTGGGCATGGAACCCGCCGAACCGGGAATCATGAAACGGAAACCCCGCAAGAAAGAAGAAGGAGTTTTCGTTAAAGGAATGAAACGGACAATTTTCCTTGAGGGCTTTTTCATCGGCGGCATTACCCTATTTGCGTTTTATATCGGAACTCACTTTAACGGTTCCTTAGAACAAGGACGGACGATGGCCTTTGCCACCTTAAGTTTCTCCCAACTATTCCATGTCTTCAATTTCCGGTCGGTGAAAAACTCGATCTTTGAAAGGGGTATGATCGTTAATAAGTTTTTAATCGGGGCTTCGGTCTTCTCGGGGTTGCTTCAATTGGCGGTGATGTTGATTCCTGCGTTCCAACCGGTATTTAAAGTTGTTCCGCTTGACTTCAACCATTGGTTGACCGTATTAGCTTTGGCAGCTTCAACCATACCGATGGTGGAAATCTGGAAACTCATCTATTTCAGGCATTTCTGTAAAGATTGTTGATTTTATAATAAAGTTAAGCTTGGAACAGGTACACAGATAGGCTATAATAGATTTGGAACTTTTGTCGCAAAGGAGTGTGACCGGGTGGAAACCAATTCAGGACAGGAACGCCGCCGACATTTAAGGATAATCGCTAAATCAATCATTGTATCGTTGACCAATAAACAAAACGATCAACAGATAAGCGGATTTTTAAAGGATATTAGCGAAGGCGGAATGAAGATTCAGAAAATTTCCGCCAAGCGTCAAGTGGAAAAAGGCGAGTATTATTGTGAATTTGTATTGCCCGATTACGGCAAGATTGAGGCTCCGGTTGAAGTGTTAGGGTTTGGATCCGACGCTGAGAAGTTTAGCGAACATCTAATCCGGATGAGGTTTTTAGACCTTGACCCGGCGATAAAAGATAAGATTGAGAAATATATAGCCGACAATCGCGCTGAAAATGAAACGATCGAATAAGATCGTTTCATTTTTAAAGAACGGGAAAAGGACCGAATGGTAAGTCTTGGAATAAAATGGGAATAATAAGCGGGACCCGCTTTAAATTAAAGGGGATATCTGCAAATGTTTTATTGACATTTTTTTGCTCCAATGCCATATTTATCTGGATGTTTTTCGAATTTAGAAAAGGATTTTAAAACCTGGCTGTGGAATCAATTATTCCTAGTCAACCGGGAAGAATAACGAAATATTAATTCTAAATTTAGCGATCCTGATTTTGGCTTTGAATCTTTTCATTGAAAAGAACGGATTTGAGATTACATGCATCCAATAATTTTAGCGTCAGCTTCACCGCGGCGAATTGAACTCTTGAATCAACTCGGCCTTGATTTCCAAGTGATTCCCGGTGAGGTTTCGGAAGTAATACCCGAGAAGTCGACCGCTCCGCAAGAGTTGGTTACCAAACTAGCCTTGCATAAGGCTTCCGACATAGCCGGCAAGGTGGAACGAGGTTTGGTTATCGGCGCCGATACGCTGGTGGTCTTGGAAGGTATTATTTTTGGAAAACCTTCCGGCCCGGACGAAGCGGTTAAGATGTTATCCATGTTAAGCGGGAAGTTTCATTCGGTTTATACGGGAATTGCCGTGGTTCAGGTCCCATCCGGCCGAACGGAGGCGGGATACTCCGAAACCAAAGTGAAGTTTAGATCGTTATCCAAAGAGGAGATCCGGTCCTATGTGGCCACCGGGGAACCTTTAGATAAAGCCGGAGCTTACGGAATTCAAGGCAAAGGCGGGGTTTTGGTCGAAAGAATCGAAGGTTGTTATTTTAATGTAGTGGGACTGCCTTTGAGTAAACTGGCGGAGATGCTGAGTAAGTTCCATATTTCGATCTGGAGCGATTGAACAGTCCATTTTTTTAGTTCACCGGTTTACCAGTTGACCAGTTTACCAGTTTACAGTTTTCAAGTTTACCAGTTCGCCAATTGGCCAGTTTACCAGTAAATCAGTTAACCAGCATATAGTTCACCAGTTCACCGGTTCACTAATGACTATGACATAACCGGCAACAGCTAACCGGCAACTAGGAACTGATAGCTGGAACCCATAACTAGGAACTAACAACTGGGAACTGGGAACTGGGAACTGGCAACTGGGAACAGGGAACAGGGAACTGGCAACTGGGAGCAGGGAACTGATAAGAGGGAACTGATTACTGTATATCGGGGTGATGCTGTGGGTACCCGGGTTACCATTAAGGATCTTCCTTTGGAGGAGCGTCCCAGGGAAAGGCTGGTTCAATTCGGTCCGGAACATCTCTCCAACGCCGAGTTAATCGCGATTATTTTACGGACCGGATCCGCCAATCGCTCCGCGATTGATTTGGGAAAGGAATTGTTAGCGAATTATAAGGACCTTCGCGGAATCGCCAAGGCTTCCTTGGCGGAACTGGCGGACCAGACCGGGATCGGCCAGGCTAAAGCGGTTCAGCTCAAGGCAGCCTTTGAACTGGGGAGGAGGGTGCTTACCAGTAATCCGTTTCAGCTACCCAGCATTAGAAAGCCCGATGATGCTTATGATTTGTTAAAAGCGAGTTTTCAGGATCTTGACCGGGAACACTTTAAGGTGGTTCACTTGAACACCAAAAACCAAGTGTTAAAGGTGGAGACTACGGCGGTTGGAATTTTAAGTTCTTCACCGGTCCATCCGCGGGAAGTATTTAAAGAGGCAGTTAAAATGAGCAGCGCCGGGTTGATTTTAGCCCATAATCATCCCAGCGGCGATCCTACCCCCAGCCAGGATGATTTGTTACTGACCAAGCGACTGTATGAAGCCGGTGAAATATTAGGAATCAGAATTATCGATCACTTGATTTTGGGCGATAATCGCTACCTAAGCCTCAAAGAATGCGGACATTTGCCTTAAGAATGAAATTGATAATCCACAATGGACAACTGATAAGCATAATTCCAATCGCTTAATTTACAAGGCGCGATTCGCTGTCGCAATCCAATTATGAATTACAGCGGTTTCCGGATTCATAATTTATTTGCTTACTTAATACAATCTGGAAGGAGTTTAGGCATGTTAAAGTCAATTTTGGGCCGTTTTGCGAAAGATATGGGTATTGATTTAGGCACCGCCAACACCTTGGTTTATGTTCAAGGCCGGGGGGTAGTTTTACAAGAGCCAACCGTGGTAGCGATTGAGAAAGATACTAATAATATTATCGCTGTCGGCGGTGAAGCCCAACAAATGGTGGGGCGGACACCAGGAAATATTGTGGCGGTGCGCCCCATGAAAGACGGTGTGATCGCTGATTTTGACGTTACTGAAAGGATGTTGCGCTACTTCATCAATAAAGCCGGGAAAAATGTAGGGATTTTATCGCCGCAGGTAATCATCGGAGTCCCCTCGGGAGTCACCGAAGTGGAAAAAAGAGCGGTAATGGATGCCGGATTACAAGCCGGAGCCAGAGAAGTATTTCTAATTGAGGAGCCAATGGCCGCAGCCATCGGCGCCGGCCTTAACGTCGAAGAACCCAGCGGCAACTTGATCCTCGATATCGGCGGCGGCACTACCGAGGTAGCTGTGATTTCACTGGGGGGCATCGTTTCCAGCCGTTCGCTCCGGATCGCCGGCGACGAAATGAATGAAGCCATCGCCCATTATATCAAACGCAATTATAATCTAATGATTGGGGAGCGAACTGCCGAAGATATTAAGAAAGACATCGGCTCGGTGTATCCCGAACCGAAAGATGAAAAGCTGGAAGTAAGAGGTAGAGACCTCTTGACCGGTCTTCCGAAAACGATCCTTATCACCGCGCATGAAGTTCAGGAGGCTTTGGCCGAACCGATCTCCAGCATCATCGAAGCGGTTAAAATGACTTTGGAACGGACTCCTCCGGAACTTGCCGCCGATATTCTAGACCGGGGAGTGGTGATGGCCGGAGGCGGTTCATTATTGCGCGGTATTGACCGGTTGTTGGCCGAGGAGACCGGGATGCCGGTCCAGATTGCCGACCAACCGCTAACTTGCGTCGCCAGAGGAACCGGAATCGCTTTGGAGCGCAATTACCACGATGTGAAGCGGGTGTTGATTTCCAATCGGAAGATGGCTTAAAGGGTGACCCAATTGTTCCATTTATTTACCAACCGCAGGTTTTTATTAATTGCCTTAATCTTTCTCCTCATTACCTGGGTAATGTTTATTTCGGCGCAGGAAAAAACGGGTGAGGGGAAACTTCATTATTTTTTTAATTCGGCCATGATTCCGCTGGAAAGTATTTTTGACGGCATCGGTAAAACCGTTTTTGAAAGTTGGCGCACCGTGACTACTTTAGCCGAGTTAAAGTCGGAGAATGAGCGATTAAAGGCGGAGATTGAGGAGTTAAAGGCGCGGCAGTCGGGTCTTGATTCGCTCAGAGCCGAAAACCGGCGTTTACGGGAAGCTCTAAGGTACATGGACACTCAACCTCATGAATTGGTTCCGGCGGAGATTATCTCGGTAAATCCGAACAACTGGAATCAAACCGTAGTGATCAATAAGGGACGTAATTTCGGACTGACTAAAAATATGGCGGTGATTGCTCCGCGAGGAGTAGTCGGCAGAATCGGAGAAGTAAGGGGTAACACCGCTGAGGTGATTTTAGTGACTGATCCCCGCGACGGCAACTATATCGGCGGAGTGGTGGCCCGGACCGGGAGAATGGTGATTGTCACCGGCGGCGGTAATTATCGGGGGGAATGTTCGGTTAAACCGGCGATCGAAAGTTACTTTATCAATATTAAACCCGGCGACTTGATCGTGACTTCGGAAACCAGCGAATATTTCCCCCGGGGACTTCCGATCGGCCGGATATCCCATATCAATAAGGTGACCAATAATTTAGTAAGCAAAGCTACGCTCAAGCCCTCGGTTAATCTCGGAATATTACAAACCGTTTATGTAATAAAGGTTAAACGGGATGAACGGACGGACAATTCACCGAATTCCGGAGGTTCGTAATGCGTATTTTGTTATTAAGCGTCGGGGCTATTTTAGGCGTGGCTTTACAGGCGACTTGGCTGGCCGGTGTAAATCTTCCGGGGCGTATTATACCGGATTTGATTTTGATTATGGTTATCTCCTATGGTTTATTGAGGGGACCCGATGAAGGGCTTTTTTTCGGATTGGCGGCCGGCCTTTTTTTGGATTTGGTGGCCGGGGGAGCAATTGGGGTTCAAACTCTATCGAAGACTATTGCCGGTTTTTCAGCGGGGTTGCTGGAAAAAACCATTTTTAAGGATAATTTGTTGGTTCCGGTAATTGCAGTTTTTGTGGGGACGTTGCTTTTTGAGTCGCTCAATGTTTTAATGTACCTTTCTTTTGGCGGCAACTATAATTATTGGTTGCTTTTAATTTCGGCGATCATTCCTTTAGCGTTTTATAACGCGGTTTTGGCTCCGTTGGTTTACCGGTTGTTTTTGAAAATGGAGAGTTTTATTGCGGAACGATCCGATAATCTTTGAACGGAGAAGAGTTCCAAGTGAGAGAAAGCGTAGCGCGAATCAATGAACAAAAGTTTAAATTTTTGGCCGGATTAATCCTGATCATTTTTATTATTTTAATGGTCAGGCTTTGGGTGCTTCAAATTATGCGGGGTTCCAGCGTTTACATGATTAAATCCAAGGAAAATCAGACCCGGATCATCAGAATTGATGCTCCCCGCGGACTTTTTTACGATCGTAACGGGAATATCATGGTTTCCAGCAGGATTTCCCATAATGTGTCGGTGGTTCCCGAAGATATAAAGAATAAGCCGGAAGTCATCGCCTTACTCAGTAAAATATTGAAAATACCGGAAGCGACCATCAGGGAAAAGTTAAAACCGAACCCTCAAAAACCGACCAATCCCTATCAATATATTCCAATTTGCAAAGATATCGATCCGGAAACCACGATCAAACTTTACGAGGCCAAATTGGATCTTCCCGGCGTCGAGGTTGACGAGGTCCCGGTGCGTTTCTACTTAAACGGCGATTTTGCAAGCCATTTATTCGGCTATATTCGCGAAATCGACAGCCAAGAATTGGAAGAGATGCGCCAAAAGGGCTATCAGTACCGGCTCGGTGATCTAATTGGGAAAACCGGTCTGGAGCGGACCTATGAAGAAGTGCTGCGCGGTTTCGAAGGCGGCAAAATTTTTGAGGTTGACATTCGCGGTCGGCCTTTGCGTTTATTGGAAAATAGCGAACCGGTACCGGGAAACAATCTTCATTTAACTATCGATCAAAAGCTGCAGATGGCGGCGGAGAAAGCCCTGGAAGAACAATTAGCTTACCTTCAAAAATATACCAAATGGCGTAATGCCAAATCAGGCGCGGTAATCGCTCTCGATCCCCGTAACGGCGATATTTTGGCGATGGTAAGCAAACCCTCTTTCGACCCTAATCTTTTTGCGGGAGTGATCTCGCCTGAAGTCGCCGATCAACTTTATAATAATCCGCTGCATCCTTTTATGAATCGGGTCATCCAAGGAGAGTTTTCTCCCGGCTCAACTTTTAAGCCGGTTACGGTGTTCAGCGCCTTAATGGAGAATCAGGTTGATGAAGAGCAGAGTTTTAACTGCACCGGTATTGATCCCGTCTGGAAACAGCGGTTTCCTTGTTGGGTTTTAAGCGACACCGGCAAGGGTCATGGCCGGCAAAATGTAGTCGACGGCCTTAAAAATTCCTGCAATATCGTGATGGCCGAGTTAAGCCGGAAAATCGGGCCGGATGTTTTGGCTAAATACGCCCGTTATTTCGGATTTGGACGTCCAACCGGGATTAATCTTTATCCCGGTGAACGTTTGGGATTGGTTGCCGACCCCGATTGGAAAATGAAAAATACTAGGGAAAAAGAATGGTATCCGTTGGAGACCTTACACTTTGGGATTGGGCAAGGCTTTTTGACGGTAACTCCCTTGCAATTAGCGCAAATGTATGCGGCCATCGCCAATAACGGAAAGGTTTATCGGCCGCAGCTCGTTACGAAAATAACTACGCCGGCCGGAGAAACGGTTAAAAGGTTTCAACCGAAATTAACCGCCGATCTGCGGGCGCCACGCAGTTTTTATTCGATTTTACAGCAGGGACTGGCTGAGGTCGTGAGCGGCGGAACCGCGGCCTGGGTTTTTCAAGGTTTTCCACTTGACCAATACCCGGTAGCCGGTAAAACAGGGACGGTTCAAAAACCGCCCTACGACAATTCGGGTGTATTCGCTTGTTACGCTCCGGCCGATAAGCCGGAAATAGTAGTGATTGTTTTGATTGAACAAGGAGGTTCGGGAAGCGGGGGGGCGGCCCCGGTTGCCCGGAAGATCCTGGAGGCTTATTTTGATCTTGATAAAAAACCACGACCAACTTCGGTTCCGACGCCGGTAGCCAAACCTACTCCGGCCGCAACCCCAAATACCGTGGACAAGCCGGAAATCGATCCGGAAGTTAAAAGGGATACAACGGAGCCTGGTTCGGACATAAAGCAAACCGTTCCTAATAAAGAACCTAAGCTTCAACCGGAACCCGCCGCCGTTCAACCGGAAAAGGCCGCTCCTCAAAAAGAGGCTGAAGTAAAGTCGCTCCCGGATAACGGAAATTCGATAGAACCGGCCAGGGAAAGCGAACCGGCGGCTGAGCCCAGCCCACAACCCGCTCCGGGTGGGCAAGGTGTTTCACCGGTGGAAAACGTGATTCAAGAGCAGCAACCTTGAAACCGGAATCGAGTTCGATCCGGCCGGAATCGAAAACCACGGCTGCAAGTGAAAACGTTAGAATTTCAAACTTCCTCCAGTTTCAGGAGGAATTTTCTTTTGAGTAGCGAAATTTTCTTTTTGGATTGTTGTTGCAATTATCGGCTTCGATAAATCTTGGAGAATATCAATGACGGATGCGGCCAAATCACGGCAAGATTCAAGTTCCAATTCGCCCGGTATCGTCTTTAAAGGCTATAAATCGGGTCTGACTTTAATAATCCCGGAGACCGGCTCCTTTGAAACGTATCTGGATGAGCTTCGCAATCATTTGGACCAGGCGAAGGATTTTTTTAAAGGAGCAAAGCTCGCCATCAAGACCGGTAACCGTCAGCTTTGCGAAGAAGAACGCTTTTTTTTGTTGCAAATTATTGAAGAAGCCGGGATGGTCGTTCAACCTACGGTTAATGAACCGGAAACCTCAAAAAAAGTTAAGAAAAAAGGGGCGTCCCCTCAAGGAATGTTAATCCCTTCCGTAACCGTACGGAAAACGGTTCGTTCCGGGCAAAGAATCGAGTACGAGGGCAACATTTTAGTAATGGGGGATGTTAACCCCGGGGCGGAAATCATTGCCGCCGGCGATATAGTAGTATTGGGCAAATTGAGGGGCACCGCCCACGCCGGCGCCAACGGCAACCGGCAAGCCGAAATTTTTGCTTTTCAAATCAAGCCGGTCCAAATCCGGATCGCGGAGGTTTATACCCGGGCGCCTGAAAAAGAGCGGCTCAAAGACAAGCGTTACTTTTCGCCGGAGGTAGCCATGATTCGAGATGATCGGATCGTGGTGGAGAAAGTAACTCCGAATTATTTTAATCAAAAGTATAAGTATTGAAGCGGACTCGCTTTGGAAGTGAAATTCAAGGAGGTTATTTTATGTCGGGCAGAGTAATCGTAGTGACTTCGGGAAAAGGCGGCGTAGGCAAAACAACTACTACTGCCAATATTGGAACGGGATTGGCGCTCCGGGGACGCAAAGTGGTTTTGATCGACGCCGATATCGGATTACGCAATCTGGATGTGGTAATGGGATTGGAAAACCGGATCGTCTACGATTTGGTTAATGTAGTTGAGAAAACCTGTAAAACTAAACAAGCTTTGATTAAGGATAAACGGTTTGATAGTTTATTTTTATTGCCGGCGGCCCAAACCAGAGAGAAAACCGCAGTTAAACCGGAACAAATGAGGGAATTATGCGCGGAATTGCGTCAAGAATTTGATTACATCTTAATTGATTGTCCGGCCGGAATTGAACAAGGGTTTAAAAACGCCATCGCCGGAGCGGATGAGGCGGTGATCGTTACTACTCCGGATGTGTCAGCGGTCCGTGACGCCGACCGGATCATCGGCTTATTACAAGCCCATGAGATTCCAGCTCCCCGATTAATCATCAACCGGGTTCGTCCTCAAATGATCAAAAAAGGCGATATGATGGATATTGACGACGTCAATGACATTCTTGCCATTGAGCTGCTGGGAGTTGTTCCCGATGATGAAGCGGTTATCGTTTCCACCAACCGGGGCGAGCCTTCGGTAATGGAATCCGGGAGTAAAGCCGGAAGCGCTTTTCGAAATATCGTTGCCAGAATCGAAGGGGAAGAGGCGCCCTTCATGTCACTCGATTATGATTTGGGAATTTTCGAAAAAATCAGGCGGTTAATCAAGAAATAAAGCGGCTGAGGGGGGGTTGGTTTTGGATTTGATAAACAAGATTTTTAGAGAAGAAACTACCAGTAAGGAACGGGCGATAGAACGCTTGCGCCTGGTTTTGGTGCACGATCGGGCCAACGTGGCGCCGGGTTTAATGGAGACGCTGAAGGAAGAATTAATTGAGGTAATCTCAAAATATATGGATATTGATGAGGAATCCATGGAAGTCAGTTTAAATTCAAACGAACGTTCGGCTTCATTGGTGGCCAATATCCCGGTAAAAAGAATTAGGCGTTGATTATGGCTATGATGGCCGTTTTTCTTTTTTCATTATCGATGTTATAATATAATAAGAGCAGCCGGTTATGTTGAGAAGTCCCGATTTTTCCGCAACTGTGCTCACCAAAAGCAATCCGGGAGGAGAGGGCAGTGGATCGTCGCTTATTTAAAAATTTGGATTACAATTTGTTAGCGGTGGTAGGATTATTGATCATCATCGGATTGGTGATGGTTTATAGCGCCACCCACGCTCGAACCGATTTAACGAAGGGCGATCCTTTCGTTTTTGTTAAAAAGCAGGCGGTGGCGGCGACAATCGGGATCATCCTTTTGTTTACATTACTCTTCTTTGATTACCGGATTTCGGATCGAATGTCCCAATTACTCTACGGTTTAAATATTCTGATGTTAATATTGGTTCTTACGCCGCTGGGAAGCATGCGGAACGGCGCTCAAAGTTGGTTGTTTGGTTTTCAGCCCTCGGAGATTTCGAAGGTGCTCTTGATTATTACTTTCGGTAAGTATTTGGCTGAGAAAGAAAGCCTGCAATCGTTTTCCAGTTTTTTTATACCCTTTCTTTATGTGGGTTTTCCGCTTTTATTGATTATGCTGCAACCTGATTTAGGCACCGCGTTGGTTTTTGTTTTCATCATGTTTACCATGATGTATGTCGCGGGGGCTCCCGGTTGGAAATTGATGTTGTTGGTTTTCATCGGGATCTTAGGAATAACCGCGGCCTTTGTTTCACACCGTCTTTTCAATACCCCGCTGCCGATCAAAGATTATCAAGTAGCCCGGTTGACCAGTTTTATCAATCCCGAACGGGATCCGCGCGGCAGCGGTTGGAATGTAAGGCAGGCCGTAATTGCCGTTGGCTCGGGCCAATTTTTCGGCAAAGGGCTTTTCCGGGGGACTCAAGGGCGTCTCGGGTACTTGCCGGAAAACCATACCGACTTTATTTTTGCGGTTTTATGCGAAGAACTGGGTTTTATCGGCGGGTTTGGGGTGTTGTTTCTCTTTTTTACGTTAATTTGGCGTGGGATTCGCATCGCCTATCAGGCGAGGGACAAGACGGGAACCATTGTGGCTACCGGGGTGGTATCGATGTTCCTCTTTCATGTGCTCGAGAATGTCGGGATGAATATCGGGATTATGCCGATCACCGGGATTCCGTTGCCATTCATCAGCTCGGGGGGCAGTTCGATGCTCGCCAGTTTGGCCGGTGTCGGAATTTTGTTGAATGTCTGGGCCAGAAGACAGAAAATAATGTTTTAACGAAAGCGGCGGATATCCGAATTTCATGGATTATTTTTAAAGTTGATTACCTTATTTTCGGTATCCGAAGGGCTCGTTGAAGGATACCGTTTTTTTTAATTATGCAATGAAAGTGGTGTAAGATTGACTAATTTGCCGGTTGAACATCGGGCCGGAGGGGTGGTCTTTCGGCGGGAGAACGGTAAAATCGAATTTTTATTGGTCACCAGTAATTCCAATCGAGAGCGCTGGGTTATCCCCGCCGGTCATGTGGAGGACGGAGAGACTTTTTTGGAAACCGCGCTTCGGGAAGTAACCGAAGAAGCGGGGGTGGAAGCGGTCGTCGTTTCCGAGATCGGCTCGCTTAACTATGTTTGGCGCCGTGAAAATCAGAAGGTTAGGATTGAAACTTATTTATACTTAATGCGTTATCTCAAAAAAGTCGCCGCTAATCCCGAAGGGCGTCAAGTCGGTTTTTTCGATTACGAGCAGTTAAAAAATTTAAAGATGTGGGACGAGTCCCGGACTATTTTAAAGAAAGCTTTTGAGTTATTAAGCGGTTAACGGTGGTTGATATTATTTAGATGAAACCATTTGATTTTTTTGTGTATCAAATGGGGTTTTAACAAAAAATTTAGACATGATACTGTATACATCATCGCAAAAGGTTGACATCAGCCCAACCTCATAATAAAATGAATTCTAAACATGGTTTTCCGTCACCATCAATGGTGATTTTTTCTTTAATTGGCGCCTTCTTTTAGCCTTCAAAATCAGGATTAAAGGTCGGGTTTAGGCGGAAACGGCTTGGATGATTATATTAATTTCCATAAAATCAACTTAGAAACAGAAAGGAGAAGTATTTTGAACAAAGCTCTGCAAGATTGGGTTTCCGAAATGGCCGAACTGTGCCGTCCGGACCGGGTCTATTGGTGTGACGGCTCCCGGGAAGAATATGAACGTTTCCTCTCGGAAATGATGGCTTCAGGCGCGGCGATACCGTTAAACCCGGAAAAACGCTCCGGCTGTTATTTGTTCCGGAGTCATCCGTCGGACGTAGCGCGGGTGGAGGACCGGACCTTCATTGCTTCCCGAAAACAAGAAGACGCCGGTCCGACGAATAACTGGATCGATCCCGACGATTTGAAAAAGAAAATGCTCGAATTGTACCGGGGCTGCATGAAAGGACGCACCATGTATGTCATTCCTTTTTCCATGGGTCCGATTGGTTCTCCAATCTCCAAGATTGGAGTTGAAATAACCGACAGCCCTTACGTAGTAATTAATATGCGGATCATGACCCGGATCGGCGCCGAGGTTTTGGAGGCTTTGGGCGACGACGGCGAATTTATTCCCTGTCTTCATTCGGTAGGAGCTCCGCTTGAGGCTGGTCAAAAGGATTCAACTTGGCCGTGCGCTCCGATGGAGCAGAAATATATCAGCCATTTCCCGGAAGAGAGGACCATCTGGTCTTATGGTTCCGGTTATGGCGGTAACGCGCTTTTAGGCAAAAAGTGTCTGGCGTTGCGGATCGCTTCGGTCATGGCCCGGGATGAAGGCTGGCTGGCCGAGCATATGTTAATCCTCGGCATCACTAATCCCAAGGGCGAAAAAAAATATGTGGCCGCCGCTTTCCCAAGCGCTTGCGGCAAGACCAATCTGGCGATGATGATTCCGACGATTCCCGGGTGGAAGGTGGAGACCATCGGTGATGATATCGCCTGGATGAAGTTCGGCGCCGACGGACGTTTATATGCGATCAATCCGGAGGCCGGCTTTTTTGGAGTAGCGCCCGGAACGTCCATGGATTCCAATCCCAACGCGATGCATTCGATTGCGAAAAATACGATTTTTACCAATGTAGCCCTCACCGATGACGGAGATGTATGGTGGGAAGGCATTGGCTACGACGCTCCGCAACATTTGATTGACTGGAGGGGAAACGACTGGACTCCCGGCGCCGCTACACCGGCGGCCCATCCCAATGCCCGCTTTACCGCCCCCGCCAGCCAATGTCCGGTGATTGCTCCGGAGTGGGAAGATCCTAACGGGGTGCCGATTTCCGCGATTCTCTTCGGAGGGCGCCGTCCCAGCGTCATTCCTTTGGTCCACCAAAGTTTTGATTGGGCTCATGGCGTATTTTTGGGTTCGATCGTCGGTTCCGAGATTACCGCGGCGACAATCTCCGCCAATATCGGACAAGTCCGGCGCGACCCCTTTGCGATGCTTCCATTCTGCGGCTACCATATGGGCGATTATTTCCAACACTGGTTGAATATCGGAGCTAAAGCGAATCCTGATAAGTTGCCGAAGATTTTCTACGTCAACTGGTTTAGAAAAAACAAGGACGGCGAATGGCTTTGGCCGGGATACGGCGAAAACAGCCGGGTGCTCAAATGGATCTTTGAGCGGGTTTCCGGTGAAGGCAAAGCCGAAAAAACGGCGATTGGCTATATGCCGACCATTGACGCGATTGATCGAAGCGGTCTCGATGTTAGCGACGCCGACATGGCCGAATTGTTAAAGGTCGATCCGGAAGAATGGCTCAAAGAAGTCGCTTCCATCCGTGAACATTATGCTAAGTTTGGAGCCAAACTACCCCAAGAATTAAGGAACCAACTTGACGCGTTGGAAAAAAGATTGCGGGAAAAATAAAAGATAGTAAAACCAGCCCTCTTAAGGGAAAGCCTTTTAGAGGGCTGGTTTTTAGTCGGATAGTCCCGGGGCGGGCGACTATCTAGAAAACGCATTTGTTTTGATCTTTCTCCGTGCCTCCGTGTCTCTGTGACCAATAATGATTTTAGCCACGGAGACGCAGAGACACAGAGAAAAAACTTTTCTCATCCTTTATCGTAACCCGGCGGGGCTGGGCGGGCGACTACTTAGTTTTTTAAGGCGTAGGGGAACTTAAAAAAAGGATTTTGCCGAGTTTAGTCTAATTTAACATATTGAAGTTTGCGGTTTGGTTTATTGAATTGTTGAATATATTCAGTTAATTGATATCGGGTCACTGTTCACTGTTCACTGATAACTGATAACTGAAGAAGATGGGGGTAACCTTTAGATGAGGGAAAAAGGGATTAAATTCGGTTTCGTAGGTTGCGGGCAAGGCGGTGGAAAAATTGCCGATCTTTTTGCTCAACGCGGTTACAAGGCAATGGCTATTAATACTTCGCCGGTGGATTTGGCCGCTCTCACCATGATCCCTGCCGAACATCGGATTTGCATCGGGACCCGCTTGGGCGCCGGTAAAGATCCCCGCATCGGTGAAGAAGCGATTCGCACCGACGCTTCTAAAGTGAAAGCGGTTTTAGAAGAATATTTTTATCACGATGTCGATTTCGTATTCGTGGTGGCTTGTTTGGGCGGAGGAACCGGTACCGGCGTGGTCTCCGACACCATCGAGATTGCTAGAGAGGTGGGTTTGACCACCGGTTGTATTACTACGATTCCTTTAACCAGCGAGTCTTTGGAAGAGCATAAGAATGCTTTAAAGGGGCTTGATATTTTAAGCGACGTCGCTCCGACCCCATTGTATCTCATTGATAACGAATTATTGCGAATAAAATACGGCAATAAACCGATAATGGGATTTTGGCCGATGGCCAATGAAGCCATTGTGAATTCCCTGGATGAGATTAACCAAATTCCCAATCGGCCTTCCAATATGTTCGTTTTTGACCGGGAGGATTTCTTCAGATTGTTGAATACTCAAGGGTGTTTTGTTCCGTTGCGGATCGAAATTGAACTTACCGATAGCCAAGATCCGACTAAAATGGCGACCGCTTTTCGCCAGGAAGTGGTGCGAATCTTATCCGAATATAATTTCCAAGGCGAAGCCATCCGGGTGGCCGCTTTGTTGGTTTGTCCCGAGAGTTACCGGGTTAACGCGGAATCGGTTGAATTGGTTTATCAGGAATGTCAAAACCTGACCAATGCGCCGACTCTTTTCCGGGGCTTATACATTGATAAGTCGCTGCAAAGAAAGATAGTGCTTCATCTGTTATTGGCAGGTCTGGATATTCCGGTGAACCGGTTGCAGCAGATGCGGACCAGACTCCAGGAGTTGAGCCCGGAAATTGTTAACCGGCTTCATAAGCGGGTTTCGACAAATCTAAGCGATGATTTGATCGAATGGGATAATCCCAATCCGTTGCCCGCTTCAAGGCGCCGGACTTTCGGAGCTAGAAAAGACGCCGCACCGCAGGATGGTTTTATGGACGTAAAGTCGGTTGTGGATAACATTGAAAAAAAGCAGGTTCAGCCGACTCAACCGGCTGCTCCCCAACCAAGCGCCACCGACGGCGGAGATAATCCGGAAACCTATAAAGTGTTGACCGTGGACCAGATTTTAAATCTGATGGAAACCGCGAATTTGGTTGATGATAGGGATAAGAAGAAAAAAGGTTTTTGGAACCAATTCAAATCAAATGTTAAAAAACGTTGAGTCGATTATTTTTAAATCTATAAACTCATAATCCCCCAATCCTACCTTTAATCGAAGGTAGGTTTTTTGTCGGGGAAGATGAGCGTAAGCTAATGACCTTTGGGGATTATCATTTGAGGGGTGTGATTGGATTGATTCGGAAAGCGGAAGAAATGGCGATTGAGTTTAGGGAAAATATGCGGGGCGGCGCCGGAACGGTGCAAATTAAGCATATTTTTAACGCCGACGAACTAAAGGGGAGGGTTCGTTTATTGGCGGAAATTACCCTTCCGGTGGGAGGATCGATCGGGTTTCATCAACATGACCGTGAAGAGGAAGTGTTTTATTTCCTCTCTGGACGGGGCCGGGTTAACGACCAGAATATCATAAAGGAAGTGGGCCCGGGGGATGCCGTGGTGACCGGAGGCGGTAATGGTCATTCCATCGAGAATATCGGCGATCAACCCCTGGTTTTGATGGCGGTTATTTTGCTCTATCCGGACGGCGCTTCCTGAGAAGATTGCGCTTAAAGCTTTACAATTCGCGATGTTTGCGGCGGGGGATATCTTTTCATGTTTAATAATATTAAGGTTTTTTCGCCAAACTTCAGAAAAATTAAGATTTTTAAAGGACTTCAGCAGGATTTTCCATATTATTGGAGAATAATTATTTATTTGGAATACTCGTGTAAAACGTTTTTTTACGCTTGAGGATTACTACGTTCGATGATGGAGGTTAATTCGGATGATACTTGACCGGTTCAGCTTAGCAGGTAAGGTGGCAATGGTCACCGGCGCCGGTTCCGTTCTTGGTCAGGGAATTTGTCGCGGATTGGCCGAGGCCGGGGCGGATATCGTGGGTGTCGATTATCTGGAAATGGCCGATGCTCAAAGACTGGTGGAGGAGACCGGCCGGAAGTTTTTGGGCGTGGTCGCGAATCTACTGAATATTGAACCGATCCAAGGCATCTTAAATCATGGGCTTCGCACTTTCGGGCATATCGACATTTTAGTCAATAACGCCGGGATAGTGCGCAAAGCGGACGCGCTGAGTTTTACCGAGCAAGATTGGGATGAATTAATGAATTTAAGCATGAAAACGACCTTTTTTTTCTCGCAAGCCCTCGCCAAACATTTTATTAAAGAGAATAACGGCGGTAAAATCATTAACATCGCTTCCATCCTGACTTTCCACGGCGGGCGCCAGACGCCTTCATCCTTTGCCAGTAAAAGCGGGATCATTGGACTTACTAAAATGTTGGCTAATGAATGGGCCGGTTTTAAGATTAATGTGAACGCGGTGGCATTGGGCTATATTGCTACTAAGCATACCAAGGCGCTTCAAGAAAATGAGCAAAAAAATGCGGAAATAATCAACCAGATTCCGGCGCGACGGTGGGGCAAACCTGAAGATGTCCAAGGAGCGGTTGTTTTTTTGGCATCCCCGGCATCGGACTACGTAAACGGTTATACTTTAGTGGTCGACGGCGGTTGGCTGGTTCGGTAAAACTTGAGTTTATGCAGGTATCCATTGATCACCCGAGGAGGGTTTTTTTATGGCGCGTGAATATTTCCCGCGATACGCCGCGTTAATGGGTTGCGAGCGGGGATGTTTGGAGTTCACCGTGGGTTATTATCTAATTTATTATTTAGTAACAAACACCGGTTTATCGGTTACGGGTAACGCGGGCTTTTAACGCGTGACAAATCGGGTAATTATGCTTAAATCCTGGTAGCCAACGGCATTTTTTTCGAATATGTTACATAGTAACAATAGCCATAGGAGGTACCAGGATGTCCGATCAGAATAGAGAAAACCGGGGATTAGGGACGCAGGTTTCACCGGCGGCGGTACCCTGTCCCAATGGTCAGTTATATACGGTAAGATCTGGCGATACTTTATTTTTTATCGCCCAGCGAAATAATATCAGTCTCCAAAGTTTAATCGAGGCCAATCCTCAACTAACCGACCCCAATACGATCTTTCCCGGGCAAATCATTTGTATTCCAACCGGAGGCCCCGGTATTTCTTGTCCTAACGGTCAAATTTACCGTGTAGCGCGCGGCGATACTCTGTTTGAAATCGCCCAAAGGTATGGAATAAGTTTGGAAACTTTAATTCGAGCCAATCCTCAGATTGCGGATCCCAACCGGATATCCCCCGGTCAAGAGATTTGCGTCCCCGCGGCTCCCGGGCCGAATTGCCCCAACGGCGTCCTTTATACGGTTCAAGCGGGGGATACTTTATTTGAAATCGCGCGCCGTAATAATATAATGCTAGCGGATTTAATCGCCGCGAATCCTCAAATTACCAATCCGGATCAAATTTTACCGGGTCAGGTGATTTGCATCCCGAGACCCGGTGCTGTGGTGGAGGAACGTCCCATTCCCGCTCCTATGCCTACACCCATGCCTTTACCGGCGCCCGCGCCCATGCCGTCGGTTCCGCCGTTCGCCCATCCGGCGCCCTCGGCTCCGGTCAGGCCTCCGATGCCTGTTCCATGTCCGGAGTTGAGACCGGCCCCGGCGCCTCAGTTACCAAGGCCTTGCCCCCCGGATCGATTTATGCCGCCGATGTATCCGATGCCTTTTTATATCCAAATTCCCTGGGAGGAATGCCCATACCGTGATCGGAGAAAGAAAAAACGCCGTCGCAAACCATGCTCTTAAAATTATCGATTCAAAGGCTGTTGCAAAATGGAATCCGGTTGTTGTTTATCTTTGCAACAGCCTTTTTTGTATAAGCGAAAATCGGCGGTTGAAAACGGAATTATGATAATTATTTCCATAATTTTCGAATCGAGCCGACAATGATGGATAAAAGAGGATTTTTCCGGTTTTTGGCGAAAATCATCTAAAGTGGTCTGATTATAAGATGACATTTCCCAACGATATTTTTCAGGCACGATTAATTACGCTGGGAGATGAGTCGGCCTCTTAAGAGATGAGGGTTTAAATGCGGCTAAAACTGGCTTATTTTTATCCGACGCGCATGAACCTGTACGGGGATCAAGGCAATATTCAAATCCTTTTTTTACGGTGTCGCTGGCGCGGTATTGATTTATCGGTCACCGAGTTTGAGATCGGCGATCAAATAAACTTAACCGAGTATGATCTGGCCTTTTTGGGAGGCGGTCAAGATCGGGAGCAATCCCAAATCGGGAGGGATTTATTAAGGACTAAAGCCGCTGAATTACGCTCGGCCGTTAATGACGGTTTGGTAATGCTGGCGGTTTGCGGCGGGTTTCAACTATTGGGCGAGTATTATCAACCGGTTGAAGGACAAACCTTGGAAGGTATTTCGATTTTTGACGCTCGAACGGAAAGAGGCGTCGGGCGCGCTATCGGAAATATTCTAACCCATGTGGGTTTTTTACCGGGCGAATCTCAAGTTTTGATCGGGTTTGAGAATCATTCGGGCCGTACTTATTTAGGCCCGGGATGTCGGCCTTTGGGTAAGGTTTTAAAGGGTTTCGGCAATAACGGTGAGGACCGCCTTGAAGGGGCCCGTTACCGAAATTGTTTCGGGACTTATTTACATGGTCCGCTATTACCGAAAAATCCGGCATTTGCGGATTATTTGATCCGACTAGCCTTAGAACGCCGTTATGGAAAGACTGAATTGGCTCCCTTGGATGATTTGATTGAAACCGAAACCAGGCGCCGCCTGATTAAACGGATTAAAAAGTCTTTACTGTTAAAAAGGAGAGTCGGATGAAGCCGCAGAACAAGATTATTCTGATGATAGCGACTTTGATCGTTCGATTTACCTATTTTCTTTCAAGGACCTTTAGGATGGGAGAAGGAAGCAGCCTTCCCGGTAAAATTACTTTGTGGCTGTTTCCTAATATTTTGGAACTGTTAATTCCCCGTTATAAAAAGGGTTGGATCTTAATCACCGGCACCAACGGCAAAACGACCACCACCAAAATATTGGTGGAATTAATCAAAGACGCCGGATATCAGGTTGCCACCAACGCCAAGGGGGCGAATTTACTATCCGGTATCATCACCAGTATTTTGTTGGCCCGATTAAAGCTGGATCAAGATTATGCCGCGGATTACGCGGTCTTTGAGATCGACGAGGCGGTGTTGTTGAAGACCTTTAACCTCTTCCAGCCCCAAGTATTGGTGATTACCAATCTCTCCCGCGATCAGCTTGATCGTTACGGCGAGGTGGACTATAACGTTAACCGGATTATTGATTTACTAAAGAATTCGGAAAAGCCGTGCCGGGTAGCGCTGAACGGTAATGATCCCAACGTGGTCAGGATCGGTTCGGTAGTAAAACCGGAAAACCGGTTTTACTTTGGGATCAAAGAGGAACCGGCCAAGGATAGCGGTTTATTATACGAAAGGGATACCGCCGCCGGCGGCGAAACCGATTGGGAACCGCCGCAACTCGATCTTTGGGCGGATTCGCTTCAGAGCGAATATTTGAAAGGCAGCCGTTTCCGTTTGGGATTTCGGGAGGCGAATCATTTTGAAGTCGCGATTAAACTTCCGGGGGTTTATAATGTATTAAATTCATTGGCCGCTTTGGCGGTCGGCGTATTAATCGGCAACGATTTGCAGCGGATGGTTTCGGTTATCAACAATGTTACTCCGAGTTACGGCCGGAGCGAGTTTTTCAATTACCGCGGAGCTTCGGTGTTTTTGTTTTTAGCGAAGAACCCGGTCGGATATAATCATGTTATTCAATTGATCAGCCGGTCTCCCGGCAGTAAGCGATTGTTGTTTTTATTGAATGATCGGGTTGCCGACGGCCGGGACGTCTCCTGGATTTGGGATGTTTCTTTCAATAATATTTGGAAATCTACAGAGATTAAGGAAGTTGTCGCCAGTGGAACCAGAGCCGGTGATATGGCGTTGCGGCTTAAATATAGCGATCCGCCTCAAATATCATTAACGGTCGATTATTCGCCGGAACGGGCTTTTAAGCGATTGGCCGCCAGGCTGCAACCGGGGGAGGAATTGTTGGTGGTGGCCAATTATACTTCGATGCTCAAGTTTCGAGGTTTTTTGTTGAATCTTTGCCGGCGTTCGGCTTGAGAAAAGCTTATTAAAGTTTTGCCGGGATCCTCTTTTGGCTGTTTCGATTTTTAAAGGGGGTTATTTTTTTCCTGAATTATTACGATAGATAATTATGAAGGGAATCTTTTTCCCGGCGGCGATTAACCAGTCGGCTCGATTTTTAAGCGGAGGGCTTATGGAGGAGAGTCTTAATCTAAAATTACAAAGAAAACAAGCTTTTAAACTATCCTTGGGGGAAATCCGGCCCAAATTGGCTGTGGCCAACGGCTTGATTATTCTATTGGCGGTTGGCGTCAAGGGAGTTAGAAGCGACTATTTAATTTGTTTTTCATATCTTACCTGGAGCCTATTCTGGTCATTGGTTCCGGCGCTCAAGCGTTGGGGAACGAAGTTGTTAAGATTGCCGTTACTCCTGACGGATTTGGCGGTAACCGGATATATGATCTCCCGAACCGGAGGATTAAACAGCGAGTTGGTCTTTTTTTTATTTTTACCGGTTGTCGTGGCCGCCGTACGCTGCCGTTTGCCCGGAATAATAGCTTGGGCTTCGATTATGGCTTTGCTTTTGACGGGTGTTTCTTGGCTGACTCGGACGCTAAGTCCGGTCCCATTATTAATCAAAATTGCTTATATCTATTTGGCGGGAATTCTGGGAGGAGTTCTAATCCAGCGGACCTATAGCGCCACTGAAACCGTATCGGAAAAACTAGTCCAACTGAACACCCGGCTCCAGAAATTGAATAGCTTTTCCCAAGAGGTAAGCGGCAGTTCGGATTTGGACGGGATTTTTAATCAGATCATCAAAGCGGCGCGGCAAAGCATTCCCGACGCGTTGGTGGCCGTGACTCTGTTCGATGAGTCGGGGGAATTGAAAATCTGGGACTCCTCTTGGGAAGATGATTGGCTCGCCGGTTATGAACTTCATCCTTTAACCAGACGGAGTATCACTCTGGCCCCGGTATTGGTCTTCCGAAAGCCTTTGTTGGATACGGATATTACTAAACATAGCGAGTTGGTGAAGGCTTTTCGGGGAATTCCGGCGGATTACTTAAACGCTTTTCCGATCATTATCGCCGGGGAGGTGGCGGGAGTATTAATGGTTGCTACTTCCGGCAATCAATCGTTGCCCGAAAGCGAGGTTCAAATCTTAACCGGAATTGCGACTCAAGCCGGCTTGGCCTTGCAAAACATCGCCAGTTTAAATGAGGCCAAACAACAGGCCGATACCGACGGTTTAACCGGATTATATAACCGGCGCTATTTCAATGAAAAGCTGGATGAATTGGTTGACCTGGCTATCGCGGACGGTTCCTTTTTATCGTTGATAATGATGGATGTGGATAACTTCAAGCACTATAACGATACTTTCGGACATCCGGCCGGCGATCAACTTTTAAAAACAGTGGCCGGGGTGGTTAGCGACGCCGTGAGGGAGGGAGATATCGTCGCCCGATACGGCGGCGAGGAATTTGCGGTAATTCTTAAAAACTCGAGTCGGGAAACGGCGCTTCAAATTGCGGAACGGATCCGAATCTCGGTAGCCAATATTCCCTTAGGGACATTAAAAACGAAAATTACCATCTCTCTAGGAGTTGGAACCCTTCCCACCCATGCCCGGGATCGGAACGGTTTGGTGGAGTTTGCCGATCAGTCTCTATACTTTTCGAAACAATCGGGTAAAAACCGGGTCTCATGCGGTTTTCAATTTAAAAGCAGTATTAGGGTTAAAAATCACTGATTACGGCAAACACCCCCACGGTTCACCGGTTTATTATTAAAAGCGGAAAGTTTTTGCAGGAAACTGCCGTAAGAAGGTGAATTTAATTAGTTAGTTAGTAGTCTATGTTTTTCCAGCGGCATTTAATCGCTTTCCGGAGGTTTGGTTTGACTTCTATAGCGTTTTTATTTTTGGCATTCGCCATCTTGATTATGGCCAGAGTTCCCAGAGGGCGGCAAGCGTTTTGGTTGGGATTGAGTTTATTTGCCTTCGGGTGCAGTTTTTTAGGTCTTATTGGTTTAATATCCCGCTTCGGCAATTATCAATTGGAGGGAATTTTTCTAAGGGTGCCCTTGGATCAACCCAATTGGGCGTGGCAAATATTAGCCCATTTATCGCTTTATGAATTTATGCGGTTTCGACTTTGGAGCATGCTTGGGTACTTAGTGGCCCAATTGGGACTGGCGCTTTCTTATTCCCGGGAACGTTTAACTAAAACCGATTGGTTGATCGGCGGCTTAGTTGGGGTAATCGTTCTGTTAATACTTTGGTATTATGACCCGGAACATCTTTTTAGCTTGTATAAAAAAGGGACTTTGCTAACGGCTGCTTCCGCGGCTAGGATTCAATGGGAAAACGGCCTACACCTTTTGGATGGGTTGGCTTTTTGCGTAATTGTCGCTATCTTAATTTATGTGGTCTGGTTGATTTTGGGTTTATATTTCAAGGCGAAGTTGATTCAAAAACGGGTTCAAGCCTTATTTATCGGTACCGGTAATTCGATACTTTCCGGTTTTTTTGTCGCCCTTTTTTGCATGGGACGCGGCAAGGTTCTAAACATGCATTCAATGGCCACAACCCTGTTGCCGGTTTCAAATTATCCCGAATTTGAAACCACCCTTTTAAAAGCCTTGCCGATCGCTTCGGTGTTGATATTGATTTTCGTATTATTGGCAATTCTTCGCTACGGTTTTTTAAGTTCCTGGCAGACGGTCACCCATGGTTTGGATCAACAGATCAAATTAGCTAATCAAGCGGTTAGAATCACTTTACATTCCTACAAAAACCGCTTTTTAGCGGTTAAAATGGCCTTGGATATGGCGGAAGGCTCTTTAAAAGAGGTCAAAGATGAAGCCGCTCAACGGGCCATTACTCAAATCCGGTGGGCTTCCGATCTTTCCCAAGAGGCATTGAACCAACTGGATGTTTTACATGTTCAAGCCGGGCGTCTTAACCTGAACCCGCAATGTATTACTTGGAAGGAGATATGGGATGAAGCGGTTTCACGGCTGACTCCGCGCTTAAGCTCGGTTAAACTGGTTTTGTCTAACGGTAATGTTTCTATTTGGGGTGATCGGGAACACTTAATTACGGTTTTGGAAAACTTGATTCAAAATTCCTTGGACGCCATGTTTGACAATAGTAAAAAGGATAATTATCATCCCGAAATTAGGGTGGAGATCGGACGGGAATTTGAATGGAGCTTTTTCCGGATTACCGATAACGGTTCGGGAATTCCCCGAAAAGAGCTGCGTGAAATATTTCAGCCGTTTCATACCACTAAACCCACGAAAAATAATTGGGGTATGGGTCTGGCCTACTGCCACCGGGTGATTAAAGCTCACCGGGGGTTTATCAATGTCCGCAGCCTTTTAGGGGAAGGAACCACCGTTGAAATTGTGATGCGGAGTATCGGTTAATAGCGATGAACCAATAAATTGTGATAATGATCGGCTAAACTAAAAGAGCTATTCCCAAAAAGGAATAGCTCTTTTAGTAAGGAGGTATTGGATGAAAGAATCAGGTTTCGCAATAGACAACGACGGTTGTGTTTTGTTCGGGTACAACGATCAGTTTCCCGTCAATTTGAACATTATTCACTTTCAGCAGATATTTGCCGGAACGTTTATTATTAATCAAAATATAATATTTGTTACCCCGAAATTCTCTAACGACATTAATTTCTTTAATCGCTGCCGGCAGGCAGGGATCGATTATCAGGCCGTCAAAATCAGGGCGGATTCCGATAATATATTGGGTAATGGCTACATAATTCCAAGCCGCCGTTCCGGTGAGCCAGGAATTTTTAGCCTCTCCGTGGCGCGCTGCGTCGCTGCCGGCGATCATCTGCGCGTAAACATACGGTTCCAAACGATGAATCTCGCTGATTTCTTCCCGGTATGCCGGGGCGATTTTGGTGTAATAATCAAAAGCCTGCTCAGCCCGGCCTAGTTTGGTTTCGGCGATCATGATCCAGGGATTATTGTGACAAAAGATCCCCGCGTTTTCCTTATAACCCGGAGGATAAGAAGTAATTTCCCCGAGTTCCGGATAATATTTGGTAAAAGCCGGGTCGACCAACCGGATGCCGTGATCCGTATCCAGTCTTTGTTTTACGGAATCCAACGCTTTTTGCGCCAAACCTTCGTTGATTCCTATTCCGGCCATCACACAGAAGCCTTGAGGCTCAATAAAAATTTGTCCTTCGCGATTTTCTTTGCTGCCGACCTTTCGCCCCGCGCCGTTATAAGCGCGTAAAAACCATTCGCCGTCGTAACCGTATTTTAATATAGCTTGGCGCATAGCTTGGACTTCCTTATTAACTTGTTCGGCCTCGGCGGTTAAGTTTAGTCTTCGGCAAAGTCGGACGTATTCGGAGCCGATTAATGCGAACATGGCTGCGATAAACACTGATTCCGCAACTCGCCCGTCGGTATTAACGCAGGTTTGAAACGGTTCATCCGGATTCTTGGAATAGCAATTGAGGTTAAGACAGTCGTTCCAATCGGCTCTGCCGATTAACGGAAGACCGTGAGGTCCTAAATTTTCACGGACGAACCGGAGAGAACGACGGAGGTGTTCCCAGAGAGTATCCGTTGTAGCCGGATCGTTGTTAAAAGGAACTTTCTCGTCTAAAATGCTGTAGTCGCCGGTTTCTTTAAGATAAGCGATTACCGAGAACAACAACCAAAGCGGATCGTCGTTAAAACCGGAGCCGATATCGGCGTTTCCTTTTTTGGTTAACGGTTGGTACTGGTGATAGGCGCTGCCGTCGGGGAATTGGGTGGCCGCCAGATCCAGGATCCGTTCCCGGGCGCGTTCCTTGATTAGACTTACAAACCCCAAAATATCCTGATTGGAGTCGCGGAAACCAATGCCGCGCCCGATCCCCGATTCAAAATAGGAGGCGCTTCGCGACAAATTAAACGTGACCATGCATTGATAAGGGTTCCAGATATTGACCATCCGGTTGAGTTTAGGGTCGTTGCTGTTAATAGTAAAGACGGAAAGCAGCTTCGCCCAGTAGTGCTTTAATTTTTCCAATGCTCGTTGGACTTGACCGTTGTGTTGATAATTACTTAATAATAGTTCGGCTTTGGTTTTGTTTATTATGCCGGGACGTTCCCATTTTTCAGCCGCCTCGTTTTCCACATAGCCCAAAGTGAAAATGAGTTCTTTTTTTTGGCCCGGTTTCAATGTTAATTCCAAGTAATGGGAAGCTATCGGGGACCAACCGTCGGCTATCGAGTTGTTGGCTTTTCCCGAAAGGACCGCGGTCGGGTTATGCAACCCGTTGTATAAACCGAGAAAAGCCGTCCGGTCGGTGTCGTAGCCGTCGACCGGATGGTTTACACTGTAAAACGCATAGTGGTTGCGGCGTTCCCGATATTCGGTTTTATGATAAATCGTACTCCCTTTAATCTCTACTTCCGCGGTGTTTAAATTGCGTTGAAAATTTGTCATGTCGTCATAAGCATTCCAAAG
>JAAYHS010000043.1 GCA_012735315.1 Bacillota bacterium
TATTAATTTGCCATAAATTAGCTCTCAATATCTTGGATATGGTCAAACTTAGTTTGAAATCTGGTCGTTTTTTCGGAGAAAATACCTCTTTGAGGCTTGGGAAAATATTAAATCACGGATTCAGGTAAGATTTTATCTGCCTAATAGTTTGAATTTATTGAATTTCCCTTTTATATATTCGGTTTATAGAAATCAATACTTAAGCAGGAATTTGTGGCATTGTGGGAGGAATGACAAGACGCATTCGCGATTACGTTATTATTTCCATCACTTCCGCTCAAATTGATCCGTTTTTACCCAACAAAAAAGAGCGACCCTGCCCGCTCCTGATAATCAGCTTAATTCATTGAATTTATCCCAAATGACTTTAGACGCATTTTATCCAATATTAAAAAATCTAGGCGCCAAAATGGAAAAAGCCTAAATTAAACCTAATTCTCCAAGAATTTTACCCAACCTAACACTCAACTACTGAAATCAGTAATGTATTCAAGTTTTATTTATTATTCAATAAACAAACTCCTCAACCGCTCCCTCCGCCAATCCCAAAAATAATAAAATCCTCTGGCGTATTCTCACCGCCGCCTTCCCGTCCCCATAAGGGTTTACCGCCTTGGCCATCTTCTCATACTCCCGGGGATCTCGGAGCAGTAAATTGGTTTCACTGATGATAGTATGCTGCACAGTCTCAACCAGTTTAACCGTCCCGGCTGCAACCGCCTCCGGCCTTTCGGTGGTCTCTCTCAAAACCAAGACCGGCTTTCCCAATGCCGGGGCTTCTTCCTGAATCCCGCCGGAGTCGGTCAAAATCAAATAACAGCGATTCATCAAGTTCACGAACGACTGATAATCCAACGGTTCGATCAGGTGGACCCGTTCGATTCCACCCAAAATCTCCCGCGCCAACTCCCGGACTCTCGGGTTCGGATGGACCGGAAAAATTATCTCCGCATCCCGATTTTCAGCGCTAATCTCCTTGACGGCTCTGAAAATATCGCGCAGCGGTTCCCCCAGGTTTTCCCGGCGGTGCGCGGTAACCAAGATCACTTTCCGCGTCTGATAATCAATTCGATTCAATAGCGGATTGTTAAAATGAAAATCTTGCTTGAGAGTCCACCGCAACGCATCGATAACCGTATTCCCCGTAACCGTGATATTTTCCGGTTTTACACCCTCTCTTATCAATGCCTCTTTAGCGGCAAGAGTCGGAGCGAAGTGCAAATCCGCTAAACATCCGGTCAGACGGCGGTTCATTTCCTCGGGATAAGGGGCATATTTACGGTAAGTCCGAAGCCCGGCCTCAACGTGGCCGATGGGAATTTGCCGGTAAAAAGCAGCCAAACTCGCGGCAAAAGTAGTAGTGGTATCTCCATGGACCAAAACCAAATCTGGTAGTTCTTTAATGAGAATATCTTGAAGGCCTTTCAAAACCCTGATCGTAATATCGGTAATAGTTTGTTCGGTCTTCATTATATTCAAGTCATACTGTGGCTTAATATCAAATAAATGTAATACCTGGTCCAACATCTCCCGATGTTGGGCGGTAACTATGGTAATCACTTTTATGCGATCACTTTTCTCAAGTAATTTTATTACCGGAGCCATTTTAATCGCTTCCGGCCGTGTCCCGAAAATACAAATGACTTTTTTTATTATCCTCATCCCAACTTTAGTATGATAGTATGATAAATCAAACCAACTACAATAATCTTATAAAAATTCATTATTTACATATTCGGTTTAAATGAATCAATGCTTGAGAAAGATTATCCTCTCGGTTTAATGTATTCGGGGAAGGTTTGAAAATCGTCCAAAAACAGGTTTCCTAGGTAAATCAAAAAGTCAATGGTCTTGAGCAGAAGTTTGACGGCTTTGAAAAAAAGGTCGACGGCCTGATCGAGGACATGGATATGGTGAAACCATCTTTAGTCAAAATAAACAACCGTTTGGATGCCATTGAGGGTGAGATTATTAAACTGAATCCCGAGTCCGGAACGGTATTTGCAAAACAAGCAAAATAAAAACGACTTTTAGTCGCTTTAACAGTTCAAAATTATAAAACCGGTCAAACCGGCCGTCGCTTCAGGGCGCGGATCTCCGCCTCATGCTCGCCATACATCTCCAATAAAGACTTCTGAATCTCCGTAACCGTATCGAAACGGGAAATCACTTCGGTCCTGAATTCGATTAATCCGGCAGTCTGTTCCGCCACCAGGTCAAGTTTGGATTGCATACGCGCTTGTGACTGCTTCAGTTCCTTAATCTCGCTTTTCATTCCGGAAATCTCATCTTTTATCCCGAAAATTTCGCCTTTCATTCCGGTAATCTCACTCTTTATCCCGGAAATCTCACCCTTCATTCCGGTAATCTCGCTCTTTATCCCGGTAATCTCACTCTTTATCCCGGTAATCTCGCTCTCCATTCTGGGAATCTTATTTTTAATTCCGCTGATCTCGTTCTTTATTTCAATTATGTCCCCATCCATTTTGGATACTTTCTGGGCGATCAATTCCAATAAATCACGATCCGTCACCAGCTTAGACCCCCTTATTCGGAATGCTTTGTCTACTGAACCCGCCTAATCTCAAATCTGCTGTTGTCAACTTCACGAATGGCCTGCATTAGTTGTTGGTGCTCCAGCTTATTTTGGGCCTCAAATTTGTCAAATCGTTGTTCCAAGTTATCCATTCTTTGCTCTAACTTAGTGAAACGCTTGTCTAATTCGTCAAAGCGTCTGTAAACTTCATCAAAACGCTTATCTATTTCATCAAAACGCTTATTAATCCCATCCATCAAGGTTTTTAACAACTCTATAACTTTTTGATCCTCCAAACCGATCACCTCGATTTCCAACATTCGGGATCAAAATCCCAAATTCCTGCTTGACTTCGACCCGGTTTTTATAAAGCAATTTGATTTAGAAAAGACGCTTACGAGCACAGCTTCGCCGAGTACGAGCACAAATAACACTCATTTTCTTCCTTTAATGCGCCCCGGTAAGCAGCGGCCGATTATTTAAAATAACCCTATTCTGATGATACCTTGCCCCGCTCAACCTTCGAACAACGCCAATCCTCTCCGGGTCATTTCCCTTACACTGTCCGGATCCTCCAATAAAGCCTTTATCGACTCCACCAGCTGATCAACTATAACATCTCTATGCCATCCCAAATTGCAAACCACTCCGTCCTCAGCCAAAGCCTCCACCGTCTCCCGCTGGTTCTCCGCCACAATCGTCACCAACGACGGCAGCCCCAGATAGCACCGTTCCCAAGTCGCCGCTCCACCCGCCCCGAGCGCCAAATCGGCTTCAGCCATCAATTCCGCCATATTCTCCACCTGACAATAAAAGTTAGTATTAATCATTCCGGAACAAATCTCTCTAATCCGTTCCCGGTTGGGATTGATCACTCCCACTACCACGTCAACGGCGATGCCGGGCCGGTTTAGCCTTTTAACGGCTTTCAAGGCCTTAGCCGTTTCATTGGTGGGATCGCTCCCTCCATAAAAAATCAGAATCCGTCTTATAAAACCGTCCCGTCTCCGGAGATCTCGCCGGGCGGCTTTAAACTCCCGTCTGAGTAAAGCGTATTTAGGCCCTAATAACTGGCGGGCAGTTCCCGGAACCAACCCCGCATAACGGGTTTCTTGCTGGCGATAGTAATTTTGGTCCAATAACAAATCACAATCATGACCCCGGTCGACCAAATCGTCAATGACCATAATTCGTTGCGCCAAAGGTCGCATAGCCGATTCCCACTGCTTGTCCAGGGCGTAATGATCGACAACCAACCAATCCGGATTCAACCGGTTTCGGAGTATAATCTCCCCGGTTCCTTCCGCGTCCGCTTGCCAAGGAACGTTTGCGCGCCTTAACGGCAATCTAAAAACCCGAAAACCGCGGCGCTCGATATATTCAATCAGATTACCGGGCAATTCCCGGCAAATGAAACCAATCTCTCCGCAACTTTCCCTCAGTTCGTCCGCCAAGGTCAAACAACGCATTACATGACCGGAACCGATGACAACCGAAGAATCGGTCCGGAAGAGAACCGCGCTGTCCTTGGTGATATTTAAGATTTGCACCCAATCACATTCAAACGTTTGATTTCCCATAATGATCTCCTGAAAAACTAAACTGTGACTATTTATTTAGCCGGTTTATTAAAATAAGCTTTTGAGTAAAATCGAAGAATCGGGATAGTTTTTGAAGACAAAAAAACACCCCATGAATGGAATTTATCCGGGATGTTAATTGGATGCTCTCTACCACGCCGTCCAGCCGCCGTCCACCGGCAGATTGATTCCGGTAATGTACGATCCGGCGTCGGAAGCTAACAGTAAGACCGGACCCCGAAGTTCATCCGGGTCACCGATTCGGCCCATTGGATTTCGACGGCAAAGTCCTTTGTAAAAATCCGGGTTTCGGGCGACGATCTCCCGCGGCGGAAAAGGCCCCGGGCTGATGCTGTTGACCCGAATCTTAGAACTTGCCAAATGACAAGCCAAATACCTGGTCAACTGAATCAAACCGCTCTTGGCCGCCCCGTAAAACGGCGGGTTGTTCATTCCCGAATCTCCGTAAAGCGCCGGGTCCGGGCTGACCGTTCCATACATGGAAGCGATATTAATCACCGCCGACCCCGCCGGATTTAACCGGGCCGCTTTTTCCAATAAAGGCCGCGCTGTTTGAATCAATCGAAAAGCGGCGGTTACCGTAAGATCATAAGCCGCATTAAAATCAGCGGCGGTCGCGGTTTCCACCGTGCCGGTCCTGCCCTGATAAGCATTGTTGATTAAGACATCCAGACGCCCGTATTCGCTCTCCAAACTTCGGAGCACCGTCACCGACTCTTGAGCGTCGGTCACATCAAAGACGGCAACGGATGCGCGCAACCCCCGTTCCTTCAAGGCATCGGCCAGCCGGGCCACCTTGTCCCGGGAACGTCCGTTTAAAACCACATGAGCGCCGGCTTCCGCCAAGACAGTGCTAATGCTCCTCCCCAAATATCCGGCAGCCCCGGTGACCAAAGCCACCCGGCCGTCCAGCCTGAACAATTTATCAAATGGAATCCCGCTCATGAAATTCCTCCATTTTTAAAGCTGGGCAAGGGCTTTTTTGATCTCTCCGACAACCGTCTCTTGAGTCGGGCGGTCAATGGTCGGCCAGATCGGCAATGAGATCACTTCTCCCGCCATCTCTTCCGCTACTTTAAGTTGCGGCGAACCCTTTTTATAGACCGGCAGCCGGTGAACCGGCACCGGGTAATAAAGCATCGTCGCGATCCCGGCTTGATCCAAATGTTGTTTTACTCGATCCCGTTTGCCGTTCCGGATCCGGATCGTATACTGGTGATAAACATGTTTGGCGTCGGGATCTTCGACCGGGGTAATCACCTCCGACGCCTCCGCCAACAACTCGTTATAAATCCGGGCCGCCCGCCTTCGGCCGTCATTCCATTTTTCCAAATGAGGCAATTTTACCCGGAGAATCGCCGCTTGGATTTCATCCAATCGGGAGTTGTAACCGATCAGTTCATTATAATAACTTCTTTTAGCGCCGTGCACTCTTAACATCCGGGCTAACTCGGCAATTTGATCGTTATTGGTGATTATCAAGCCGCCGTCTCCATAAGCGCCCAAATTCTTCGAAGGGTAGAAAGAAAAACAACCCACATCGCCGATGGTTCCGAGCTTTTTACTCTTATATTCTCCGCCGAAAGCCTGGGCTACGTCTTCAATGACTTTCAAGTTATACTTTTTAGCCAAGGATAAAATGGGAACCATCGCCGCTGCCTGTCCATATAAATGAACCGGAATGATCGCCTTGGTCTTCGGAGTAATCGCTTGCTCAATCAAGTCGGTATCTATCGTAAAAGTCCGGGGATTGATATCTACGAAAACCGGGGTGGCGCCAACTAGGCTAACGGACTCGGCGGTAGCGTAAAAAGTAAACGGAGTGGTGATCACCTCGTCCCCCGGTCCGATCCCGGCCGCCCTTAACCCGATTATTAAAGCGTCGGTTCCGGAATTTACCGCGATCGAGTGTTTGACTCCGAAATAAGCGGCGGTTTCCGCTTCGAAGGCTTTAACATTCGGCCCCATAATAAACTGGGTCGATTTTAACACTCCCTGGACGGCCTGGTTTAGTTCCTCCCATAATTCTTCCACTTCCGGTTTGAGATTTAAGATTGGAATCGCCATCTAAAGTACTTCCTCCCGTATGTAATTTATTAGGCCTTACATTCTAGTTCCTGATCAAAGGACTGCCCTCTTCCCTTAACTGCCGGGACAACTCTTCCAACAGTCTGACTACGGCCGCCCCGCTAAAACCGTCGGAAATCGGAGTACGCCGATTCCGCACACAGTCGATAAAGTGTTCCAGTTCCAGGGTTAAGGGCGCTCCGTCGCCTTTGAAGACGACTTCCGCCCCCTGGTCCCAATTGGTTAAATCGCTAAGCTTGATGCCTTTCCGGTGCAGAGTAACGGTTTGTTCCAGTTCATCATAAACCAACATCCCTTTAGCTCCGGTAATCGTCAACCGTCGGCGGCGTTCCGGCCAAATCCAAGAGGTATGGAGATGAGCTTGCAAATTTCCGGTAAAGCTTAAGTGAAGATAAATATCGTCCTCGATCCCGCTCCTTAACCGTCGCTGACCGCAAACCTTACTCTCCAACAACTCCCTCCCGCTAAGATAAAGCAAAACCGCCAGATCGTGCACTCCCAAATCCCAGAGCACGCTTTCCGACTCCCGCGCCCGGCCCAAGCCTAACCTTTCCTGGTGTAAACTGCCTATTTCCCCAATTATCTCCGAGTCCAACTCCTTTTTGAGCCATTGAATCGCGGGCTGATAAAGCAACAAGTGGCCCACCATCAATATTTTCCCTTCCTTGACGGCCAATTGCGCCAATTCTTCCGCCTCCGCCGCGGACAGGGTCATCGGCTTTTCAACAAAAACATCCTTCCCGGCCCGGATAGCCTCTGCTGCAATCCGGTAATGGCTGGGGGCCGGAGTGGCGATCGCCACGGCCGTGATATCCGACTCCAGGATTGGCTGATAATCGGAGTAAACTTCTACCTGGGGATATTCCTTTTTGATAGCGGCGCGCCACTCCGCTGCTTGATCGGCGGCTGCCGCCAACACCCCTAAACCGTCTAATGTTCGAACGATATTTTTACCCCAATTTCCGGTACCGATCACCGCGAGTTTCATTGCAGCGGACCAATCCTTTCCAAACATTCATCGGAACTCTCAACAAAGGACCAACTGTTTAATTATAATTTATCAATAAATCTCCGTCAACTTTTCCCACAAGCGGCTCCCCAAAGAGCCGGGTTTAATAACTCCACCGGAACTTCCCCTAAACTTACCTCGACCAACTCTTGTTCCGCGGCGGTTAACGGCTTATTCTTGAAAAGGCTAATATTGCGGTTTAATTGTTCGATAGTTTCCACGCCGATTACCAGACTATCGATCCAAGGTTTTCCCCTAACATAGGCGATACAAAGATCCGCCCGGTTTTCCCTTCCCAGTCGGCCAACCAGTTCATCAATTTTCCCAAGCAACTCCGAAGCGTTCAGACCTTTAATCTTCGGCCAAATTGAAGCCCCGGCCGTCAACAACCCTTGCAAAAAAACGCTCCGGACATGGACCGCCACATCGTTTCGGGCTCGAATAGCTCCTTCAATCTCCGGCTTCCGCCAACGCCAATCAAGAATATTAAAGGGCAACTGGAGATGGCCGATTTCAGGTTCTTTCAATGCTTCCAAAGCTTCCTCCGGCGTTTGCGCTGAAACCCCCAGCTTTTCAATGACTCCTTCGGCTTTCAATTGTAGCAATCTCCTCCAGATAGCCCCTTGAAAAGCGTAACGGTGTTCCCAACGATGAAGCAACAGCACCGGTAGCCGCCGCAAGCCCAAATCCCGGCAAGAGCGATAAACGCTGGCGTCCACAGCCGCGCAAACACTCTTTAAGGGTGAATCCCGTTCCATCCCTTCCAAGGGATCGAGCTTGGTAATCACCATAATCCGGCCCTTGTTTTCCCCTTTCAAAGCCTCGTATATCCTTAATTCGGCCTCTCCATAACCTCTGGCGGTGTCGATCGAATTCAAACCAAAGTCGATCGCCCTTCGAATAATTTCGACCGCGGCCTCAACGGTCGGCTTCCCGTAACGGTTGGCAATACCGTACTCCATCCCTAGTTGAGCGGTCCCTAACGTCAACTCGGAATATTCGAACCCGCCCTTTTTCCGTCTGGGCAACCGGAATGCCGAACCGTCCTCTAAAGCGGCTAATCCGGCGCATAAATTGGCCCATGAGGCCTTAATCGGATCCTCAACATTATGAAACACCTTTACTACCCTTAAATAATCTTCCAAGGTATCCATGGTGCATCGAAAACCGCTATAATCCCGGTCTAAGCGCTGTGTTTTAAAAATCACCGAACCATACTTCGCTCTAATCCAAGGCGTCACATGCTCCCGATCATAAGGTTGATCCGTTTCCCGGCAAGCTTCCCGCAAAACGTCCACCGTAAAGACCTCAGCCGCCAAACCGTACGGCAACCGGGGATCATTGGGGCCCAAGTACTTCAATCGGTTAGCGAGCAAAAAATCGACCATTTCTTGAACCAGAAAGCCGTCCGGCAATAAATTATCCGCGGTCATCCTGACCACCAGCGATCTGGGCTCCAAATCTGCGGTCGCCGCTTGAAAACGGCCGAGCACATCATCGAGTGGACCCCGGAAACAGGCGATTCCCGCCCCGGCAACAGCTTCAGCGATTAAATCATCCGACGTATCGACTGAAGTGGCCACCACCGTCTCGATCCCGGTATTGGCCGCCCGTAAAGCGCATAATACAACCGCCGGCATTCCCGCTACCGGTAACAATGCCTTAGCCGGCAACCGCGACGAAGTCAATCTACTTTGAATTACAATCCGAACTGTAGGCATGGACCATCCCTTTTCCTTTGGTGTTCATTAAAAGTTATGCGGTACGGAAAAAACCTACCCATAAATAAAACCGAACTGTGATAAGGTCTTCCTTGACGAACAACTCCGATACCGGCGACGCGCACCCGTAACGTTTTACACCAATATCTCTCGCAGCTTACCAATCACATAATCCTGTTCGGCATCGCTCAAGCCATAATACATCGGCAAACTGATCGCTTCCCGATAATACCGCTCCGCCTCCGGAAAATCTCCCTGCTTAAATCCGAGTTTTTGATAATAGGGTTGAGTGTGCACGGGGATATAATGCAGATTGACCATAATTCCCGCTTGGCGCAATTCTTCAAAAACCTGACGGTGAGTCTTATTTAGCCGGTCAAGTTTCAACCGGATCACATATAAATGAAAAGCCGATTTACAATCGGGATCCTCCCAAGGAGTTATTACCGGTAAATCAGCCAGGAATCTCCGATACCTTTCCGCCAGATAACGGCGTCTCTCAATAAAATCATTGATGCGCCGCAATTGGCTGTATCCTAAAGCCGCTTGAATATCGGTCATCCGGTAATTATATCCCAAGTCAATCTGTTGATAATACCAGGGGCCATCCGGGCTTTTCTCCATCAAATCCGGGTCCCGGGTGATCCCGTGGCTCCATAACAAGAGCAATTTCCGGTATAA
>JAAYHS010000044.1 GCA_012735315.1 Bacillota bacterium
AACGACCCCGGTTATCGAGAACTTCCACTACTTCCCCGGATTTTACGCCGATCCCGATAATCCCGATCTCGCCTTGATAAACCCAAAGATGTCCCTCCTTGATTCGTTTCTCTTTTCCGGCCTTTAAAATTACCTGGTTCATTATTCCTCCAACTAGGGCTATAATATCTTGCCAGTAGTAATCAGGAGTTAGGAGTCAGGAGCCAGTAAGATTTTTTACTGATGCTCCGAACCTCAATCCAATTCTTGAGAGCATCTACCACTCTCGATTTATGGATTAACCAACTTCGTTAGGAAGAGTTTGAGAGAGGTCTAGAAGACTTCAGCGCCTTGCTTGAACTCCTGACTACTGGCTCCTGACTACTGACCACTCTTTTTAATTTCCCGCGCCGCGATCACGCCCGAGATCGAGGCTTGCATCAGTCCCCTGGTCACTCCGGCGCCGTCGCCGACAGCGTACATGTTACGGATCTTGGTCTCCAAACCTTTGCTCAGCCTCAACCGGGACGAGTAAAACTTGACCTCAACCCCATACAACAATGTATTGCGGGAATTAACTCCCGGGGCTACCACATCCAAAGCTTGCAACATCTCCTGAATCGCCAGCAAATGCCGGTAAGGCAGCACCAGGCTCAAGTCTCCCGGGGTGGCTTCCTCCAAAGTAGGCCGGACCAAACCTTTTCTCAACCTTTCTTTGGTGGAACGGCGTCCGTTTTGCAAATCTCCCAACCGCTGAACGATTACTCCGCCCCCCAATAAATTGGCCAGCCCCGCCACATAGCGTCCGTAAGCGATCGGTTCTTTAAACGGTTCGGTGAAGGTTTTGCTGACCAACACCGCGAAATTGGTATTGGCCGTTTTTCGCTCGGCATGACTATGTCCGTTTACGGTCTGCAATCCGTCCTGGGTTTCCATGACCACTTCTCCATGGGGGCACATACAGAAAGTTCGGACCCGGTCTTCGAAGGTCTTGGAATAATAGATAAACTTGGTTTCAAAAATGATCGAAGTTAATTCCTCCAACACCTCGGCGGGAAGCTCCACCCTAACCCCGATATCCACCGGGTTGACCGTGGAATGGAGGCCGAGCCGCCGCGACTCCTTAAACAGCCAATCCGAGCCTTCCCGTCCCGGTCCGATGATCAGGTGTTTCCCGAAATATGCTTCTCCCTTTTTAGTCCTGACCCCGGCGGCCGCCCCATCATTAGTCAAAATTTCGGCCACTTCCACTCCGGTCGCGATCGTTACTCCCTTGTCAACCAGAAAATCTTGCATCGCCTTCAGCACTGTTTGAGTCCGCCCGGTGCCCAAATGCCGGATGCGGGAGGGAATCAACCGCAAGTCCGCCAACACCGCTCTTTTTTCGATCCTGGCGATCGCTTCCTCGTCGGAACCGTAAACCTCCGGCGGCGCGCCGAATTTAAGATAAATATCGTCGACTTCCCGGATTAATTTATGAAGTCGCTCTTTGGAAATATATTCGTCCAAAAACCCTCCGACTTCGGTGGAGAGAGTTAATTTCCCATCGCTGAATGCGCCCGCTCCGCCCCAACCGCAGAGGATCGAGCACGGCGCGCATTTGACGCAACCGACGCCCTTCTCTTTGGAAGGACAAACCCGCTCCTCGAGACTCCGGCCCTTTTCGAGGATTAATATCTTTAAAGCGGTCGTTTCCACCAGTTCAAGCGCGGCGAAGATCCCGGCCGGACCGCCGCCGACGATAATCACGTCATATTTGTCGGACAAAGTTAATCACCAGATTTTTTAATGATTTTTATTTTATACTCAACTATTATCCACTTGGAAAAATCAAGTTCTTTTAGCTTTCAAAGCCGATCCCTCAATCAAGTCAAGTAAATCCCATCAATTTTTTATAAATTCCGACCGATAATTTTCTATAATTAGAGTTCCTGATATCCGCCTAAATATGTTCAGCCTAATATGTATTCAACAACCGGAATCTTTATCCTTTTTTATAAACCCGGAGGAATTTTTTGAGAAATTCAGAATTAATAGACAAAAAAATAAAATACCAGCTTTATGGGGTGTGGAGAATGGCGAAAAGATCGTTATTGTTTTTGATATTGATCTCGGTTTTAGTGTATAGCGGGTGTAGTGGGGGAGGCGGCGGAGGAGG
>JAAYHS010000045.1 GCA_012735315.1 Bacillota bacterium
CAGAGGATTGGGAAACCTCTAGATGCTATATTAAAAAAGACATTATTCAGCAAATCATAGCCAGGAGGAAAGCAGCTTAGCTTAGGCGGTCCCGATGGAAAATTGCGAACTAGACTAGACACAATCTTCGGTAATTTGACGATCCGCCCGCTTTTTAGCGCGGACTCGATTTGCGCGTCCAATTCCGCCAGAACCGCCTGCACGCTACCTCGGCTCTGATTAGTGGCGGCGACGATATTTTCGATTAATTCTTCGCTGGTCATCGGGGTGGTCCGTTCCAGCCGTGGTCTATACTTGGTCCACCGCCTCACCCCACCAGCTATCCGGTCAATCTTAGTTTTTTAACAGCAACGCCCCTCTCCACGAACCTTACTCGGTTCTGATGGTTTGGAGAGGGGCAGCATGCTTTTTTCGTGGTTTTAGTTGTTTTTCAGCCAGAGTATATCAATGAACCTTATTTTTATAATTCATCTAGTAAAATTACTGAAATACTCTCTTTTTCACCGATATTTTTAAAATATACGTCGTTAGTTAATAAGTATTTTGAATCCATGTACAATGCAGAAGCAAAAATAATTGCATCTGGAGTTTTCAAATTATAGATAGCTCTTAATTTCGCTGCAAGGTCTGCAACGGCTAATGATAACTCAATAATTCTTAAATTAGGATAGTTATTCAAAATGACTTTATATCGGTTTTCTAAAAATACATTGTTTTCTCTTTTGGGTTTAACCAATATTTCTAAAAAAGAAAGGATCGACATACTTCCTTGTATTAATCCGTCCTGAATTTTATTAAAAATAGGTTCTAATTTTGGAGCATAATTTGGATTATCCTCAAAATAATAAATAAAACAATTAGTATCTAAAGTCACCATTGATTTTTCAATTATTTCCATGAATTTCGTTCCTCTTCAATATACTTATCAATATCAGTATTGCTCCATAATTCTTTGCCCAAACCTCGCAAGGCTTTCGAAAAATCCTCCGGTTTTTCCATTAATACAATTTGTTTTGCCTTTTCATCGTAAAACCAAATAATATCATCGCCTGGTTTTAATCCTGCCTGCTTAATAATTGCTTCCGGTATTTTTGTATATGAATTATCATCTATCCTTGAAACTAAAGACATTTTTAGCCCTCCCATTCTTTGGATCTATTTCTATTATACCAAATTATCGGCTCTTTTTAATTACTTATCTTGAATACCTACAAAAAAAGAAACCAAAACTCAAATCAAACAACTCCCCTGGTATGTTATTCATAAACCCCAATCAATAAAAAATACAGTGTAATAATAGTTAGAGGGGTTCCAGTGGTAAATGTTAAAGCAGATAATGTAAAAAAGAAGGAAAAAACCCATCATTCAGCAAAATACTTGGACGCCTACCAAAGAGCCCAAGGAACCCCTTCCAAAATGAAAGGAGGCTGAATGATGGGCAAGGCTAGACTTGGGCAACGCGGGAGGCTGTTCAAATCCCTGTTTGGAGAGGAATTCGAGCCACATAGCGTTTTGATTGTCGCGATCGACACTTCCAAGACCGAGCCGAAAACTAGAATATTTAGTTACTTCGTCGAACCGCTTAGAGATTCCTTCTTTTTTACTCCGGATGACAGAGGTGTCAACCAAAAGCCGGGGACAAGATGACCTCCGGCTTTTCCGCGTTTGATATCAGTTATAACCTGTTTTTGATCCGTTCCTCAAAGAACTTCAACTGCTCTTTCATTAGTTGAATCTGATTATAAATTTGTTCATTATCCGCTTGGGATTGCTGCAATGACTGTTGAGCGCCGTATGTCGCTATTGATTGTCCAATCGACAGAAGGAAATTACCCAATGAATTTTGTTGATCGGAGTTTAAATTTTTAGCAAACGCGACCCCGATTAAATTTGCCAGAATGGTGAATGGTCCCGGGGGTATGCTAAAAAACGACATTCAGATCATCCCTAAGTAATTTCATCTAAAGTTATCATATTCCGCCTC
>JAAYHS010000046.1 GCA_012735315.1 Bacillota bacterium
CAGAGGATTGGGAAACCTCTAGATGCTATATTAAAAAAGACATTATTCAGCAAATCATAGCCAGGAGGAAAGCAGCTTAGCTTAGGCGGTCCCGATGGAAAATTGCGAACTAGACTAGACACAATCTAATATCATTTGTTGCTCGGTATATTTGTACATGAAATCAGGCTGCCGATCTTGCAAAGGATTTTAGATAGACAAAGGCCACAGTCTCATGTTTTTTGAGTCTGTGGCCGCCGTTTTGTCAATCAGTTTCTTTCTAATACTTCTTTATATACTCCTCCCAGGTATCCGGGTAACGCCTTTTAATAATTCTAAGTGTAAAATCATTAATTTTTGTTTCCCAATAATTCACGCCCTGCCGGGCAAACTCTTCGACTATCTCCATCTTTATTTGATGTTCTTTTGAACCCAAGGGATAAATCCAATTCCGTAAGATATCTACCGGATAAAATTTCTCATTAGGGTCGTCATCTTTGAATAAAAATATATGTCTATAATATGGTTCCGACACTTTTGCTTTTTTTTCAACAATTAAATAATGCGCATATTGGAGATATTCCAAAGTGCTGTTGCTTCCAACAAGTAATGCTTTAATTGCTGCCGTACGTCCACTTTTAGTCTTATAGTTAATATCCGCTCCCGCTTCCACTAACGCTTTGGTTTTCTCGATGCCGCATCTGATTGACTGCATTAACGGACTGTTACCTACCTCTACCATGCTTTTTCCCACGGAAATATCAAATCCACTATAACATAGGTTGGGGTCCGCGCCATAGCTCAATAACAATTTTACATATTTCGAGTCCTTCTTAGCATGTCTATCAACCCAGGAGTACCCAGCTGCTACCCAAAGAGGGGTCTGTCCTCCCCAGGTGGTTTTATCGTTCGAGGCGATATTCGGATCAGCCCCGCATTTTAATAAGGCCTCCGCTGAACGATACCGTTCGGTTCCTACCGCCCATAATAATAACGTTGCTCCATATTTCGGGTCCCGATAATTTAATAATTCCGGCTTGTTTTTGATTATCTTTTCTATTTTTTTAACATTTTGCCTTTTCACGGCTAATGCTAATTCCCAAGCAGGCGTGTTTTTATAAATATGAACCTTTAGTATTTCATATCCCTCCACAGCGTATACACTGTTATTCATTTGATATATTCCTAATGAAGCGGTTATTATTAACAATATGGTTTTTATTCTTTTACCCATTAGCGGTTACCTTCCTTCAAATATTCGTTGATTGCCTTATTGACTGCAGGCATACCATGATTGGCAAACGGATTCCAGTATTGGCGCGGCAAATATTCTACATTCTCTGTTGGTTTTGGTAAAAAGAATATCGCATTATTTAATATTTCGCCTCTCACCACATATGATGTCATGGTTCCTTCATACGATGAAATTGGTACTCCATAGGCACCATAGTTGGGTCTTGCTGGGTTAAATAATATAGCGTCTTTATTGGTTGCCACTGCCATCGCGGCAGCTTCCGCGCCACCTTTGGAATGTCCGATAAATGTGAAAATTGCATCGGGATACAGTTGTACAATATCTATGGCATATTCTATTGTTTTCAGCATATCAGATGAAATCCCTAAAACTTGCAAAATATTCTGACCCCAATCGCGAATACTGAAAGGATTCATCCCTTTAACCGCTACTGTTATTTCTCTTACTCCATCCGAATTCACTCTTGTATATATCCCAACGCGTGAACCGCCAACTTTCTGAATGTCAAAGCATTTCCATTCTCCTGCACCAATTGGTTTATCGTCTACAATTCCTCTGTAAACATGTTCATTAATTTCCCCTGCGTCGGAAAGTGTTAAACTACTCTGTTGACTATGATTGGCAGCAGGAGGAACTGAAGCGGGGATTTTTTGAGCAACCAACCCGTAAGCAGCCCCATACGCAAATGCTTCAACAAAATCTCCGCCGCGAGCTAATGCATTGAGCCCGCCTTTTAACCCGGCAACAACTAATCTATTATACGTCCCTCTACTGGCATATTCCCCAAATCGCGCATCCACTCCATAGGAAATCGCCGCGCTAATAGCCCCATAGACCGCGCCTTTCTCAAAACCTTCTCCAAACAACTCTCCGGTTATTCCACCGGCAATAGCTCCACTTGCAACATTGAAGCCAAATGAGTTAACTCCTCCTAATGCACTGCCAAGTGCTGTACCTTTTAAAACATTACCAACTCCTGCTCCGATCGCCCCGGTAACAGCTCCCATCACAAACCCTTGCATAAAATCTCCGCCGCATAAGTAGGCGTCCAAACCTCCTAATAGTGCAAACCACCAGAACTGTCCCGTCGGGTCAATCCTACTCAGAGGATTGTTCCCACAGTAAGAGTAAAGATTCGGATTATTGGGATCTCTCGCCGGGTCTTCCGAGATAAACCTGCCCAGATCCGGATCATACCACCTGGCGTTGAAGTAATATAAACCGATATCCGGATCATACTCTTTTCCGGTAAACCCGTGGAGTTCCTCAAAGTCGCCGTCTTTGGCGAACTGAGTTCCGAAAGCAA
>JAAYHS010000047.1 GCA_012735315.1 Bacillota bacterium
AAAACTTGCGGATCAAGCGGCGTGGTAGCCGCATGATCAAGGTAAATTCGCTTCATCCCGATCCCTTCTTGTTTTAAAGTATTATTTTGATTAAAAATTTTAATTCCTACTAATTTACTAGGTTTTAATTAAATGCTACCATACCTTAACCTTACTGTCAATAAATAATTTAACTATGTAAAATAATTTTTAGGTGATTGTAAATCGAGATGTTTTTGAACCGGCATCCGATCCCGCTTAATTAATAAAGATAACATTTCTGGACATACGGGGAGGTCATTAAAGACAAAAGCCCCCAATAATTAGGGAGAAAACGGATCCCGGTTCCAATTTTCAACTTTTTCGGGGCGGCCAAAACCAAATAATCGCTGCTTCCACCTAAAATCCGGATTTCCGGATCCAACGAAGTCAATCCCGGCAACGGGCAATCTTGTTGGCCGAGATTGACCAGGATGCGGTACCCGTCGGGAATTTCCGGAATTTCAGGCTTCCGGCCGAAAGCGTCCCAACCAATCTCACCGTCGGCCGTCGCCGGTTTCCAACGGCACTGAAGCGTTTCCGCCTCAACCACGAAGGCGTCGCCGTATAAATCCGGAAGAATCCGGCCGGTTAAAGTTTCCCGGCCCAGCAAGATGCCTTCCCCGATCCGCAGATGGTTGATTCCCGAAGGCAAGGCCCCGGAGTACAACAGCGGAAGGCTGCTGGAATTCCCTCCCGAAACGTATTCAATCGGCGATTGTAATTCTTCTTTCAAGAAAGCGGCGATGTTAGCCAAGGTGTTCAACTTTTCCGGCGTGGGCTTCACTCCCGCGAAACAAGAAAAATTAGCTCCCAAACCGATGATCCGGATGTTTTTCAACTCCCGGCAAAAGCGGGCCAAATCGATTATTTCAGTTTCGAGGACGCCCTCGCGCCGGTCCCCCAAGTCGAGCATCAACATAATACGGTGCCCCGCGCCAAACCGGTCAAGAGCGGCAATCGTCTCCGGCTCCGAGTTGAGGCTGATCTCCGCGCACCGGACCGCTCTTTCCAGCATCCTGATACCGGGGAGCCGTAATAAAACCCGCTTAATCCCGGAAAAACCCCGGTAGCGTTCCAAATTTTCGATGCGGGAATCGCCAAGTTCCTCCATTCCGGCGTCGACTAAAGCTGCCACTACCTTTAAGTCTCCGGCGACTCCCTTCACCACCCCGGTCAAGGCGACGCCGTACTCTCGGCATTTAGCGCGGATGCTTTGAAAATTATGCGCGATTTTTGAGATATTAATACTGATTCGAGGTAAACCCATTATATTATTCCTCGGATTTACCGGTCACCGCCGCGATCCGCTTTAAATATTCGATGATCTCTTTTTCATAACCGCGGTTGGTCGGATGGTAAAATTTTTGCTTGGCCACATTGGCCGGTAGATATTCTTGCTTAACCACGCCCTCGGGATAATCGTGGGGATACAAATAACCGACACCGTCTCCAAGGCGGGCGGCGCCCGGGTGGGACGAATCCCTGAGGTGAGCCGGAACTGCTTGATTTTCAAAATCCCGCACCGCGGCCATCGCTTGATGAATCGCAGCGCAACAGGCGTTGGACTTGGGCGCGGCAGCAATATAAATCGCCGCTTGAGCCATGGGAATCTGCGCTTCCGGCAGACCTACCATCTCCAAGGCTTGCGCGGCGGCTACCGCCACCAATAAAGCCCGCGGATCGGCGTTGCCCACATCCTCCGCCGCGTGAATAATCATCCTCCGGGCGATAAATTTAGGGTCTTCCCCGGCGCTCAACATCCGCGCCAGGTAATAAACGGCGGCGTCGGGATCGGAACCCCGCATCGATTTGATAAAAGCGGAAATCGTATCGTAATGATTCTGTCCGTCACGGTCGTAAACAATGGGACGTTGTTGGATACAATCGGCTAAAATCTCCAAGGTCAGATAAATTTTCCCGGAATCAGGATCGGGTTTGGTAGTCAACACCGCCAATTCCAGCGCGTTTAAAGCGATCCGCGCGTCTCCGTCGGCTTTATTTACCAAAAATTCTAAGGCATCCTGATCCAGGTCGACCCGGTAATCCCCCAAACCCCGCTCCCGGTCCCGGAGAGCATTGTCAATAATCCGTTTTATGGCATCGTTATTTAAAGGGTTAAACCGAAAAATCATGCTTCTGGAGACCAATGGCGAATTGACTTCATAAAGGGGATTCTCAGTGGTAGCGCCGATTAATGACACCGTTCCATCCTCAACCGACGGCAGTAAGGCGTCTTGTTGGGATTTATTGAGGCGGTGAATTTCGTCGATAAAGAGAATGGTTTTTCTTTGATAGAGTTGGTAACGTTCCTTGGCTTCGGTAATCAGCCGGCGAATATCGGCCACCCCCGCCGTTACGGCGTTGAGACTTTCAAAGGCGGCGCTGGTGGTATTGGCGATAATCCGCGCCAGGGTTGTCTTTCCGGTTCCGGGCGGTCCGTAAAAGATCATCGAACGCAACCGGTCGGCCTCGATCGCTCTCCGCAGCAAACGCCCCGGTCCCACTATTTCATCCTGACCGACAAATTCGTCGAGATTGCGCGGACGCATTCTGGCGGCCAGCGGCGCTTCTTTGGCGAAGTTTGCTTCAGCGCTTGCCGAAAAAAGATCCATTCTGATCACCCCGAGGATAACTATAAACTTTAGAAGAACCGCTGTCAAGGCGGACGACAAAAAAGTACGGCCTCGGGAACAGCCGTACCTAGTATAAATTCAATGTATGAATCTCAAACCTCCGGGCAACATCGCCAAAGACGTTCTCAACCCCGCTCGTCAACGAGCCGGAAAAAGCTTTGCCGTAAATCGGACCCCTGCGAAGATCCGGAGGAGGTCATTTTATTTTTTTGGAAATCTTGATCATTTTTACGACTCCTTGCGGATTGACCAAAAAACGCAAAATCGAATTCCCGCGACGGGCCCGATAATCAACCTGCCAATTATCGTAATTATAGTTAATGTCAATTAATTCTCCCAGTTCCACCGCATGATATTCCGCCCAGGTCTGCGCCGCCCGCTGCGCGTCCGAAAGCGTCTTTATATCCCCGTTTTCGGTGGCGGTAACTTCTTCGAAGCTTTCCCAGTCATATTTGGGAGAAAAACCCGCCACTTGTTCGGGGAGGACCCAGCCGTCCTCTTTCAAACTGATATTGACACGGTAAGGCCCGGAAATTTGATATTTACGAATTTGATCGGTGGTGAAAGTCAGCTCGACCACCGGATTTTTGGGGGACCACTTAAAAGGAACCACCGTAGTGGCCAATCCCAACCATTCCCCTTTTTTCTTTCCTTCCAAGTTGCCGGTGATCACGAAATCGCCTTCCCGGTAGGCTTTAACCTCCAGTTTGAACCTGATAAATTCCGGTTTGCGGTTCCGATTGAGGTCGACTAATTCAAAAACGCCCGGCACAACCAGTTCCACCTGGTTGTCGAGAATCACTTCATCCGGTGTGGCGTCGCTGGGAAGGATGAACATCAGGCAGATCCCCAGAAGTACTCCCATACTGCAAACTTTTTTCCACAAAAAAATCACTCCGTATTCTTTTACGGAGCTAGTTCGGTTTCGAATGTGTCAATCCTTTATGTAAATTTAGCCAAACCGGAAGCCTACGGATGAACCGCCTTGTTAATAACTTCGATCACTTGTTTCTTATCCAATGGTTTTAAAATGAAATCACAAGCGCCCGCTTTTAACGCTTCCAAAATATCCTCCCGCGAACTTTCGGTGCTGCAAATGATGATCTTAACTCGGTGATTGTCCTTGATAAAACGACGGATTGAATCCACCACATCACAGTCCGGCATAAACAGATCCTTAATTATCACATCCGGACGCACCGTTGCCGAAAGGCGCCATGCTTCCTCGATCGTTCCGGCCCCATAGACCTCAAAGCCCTCATCGGCGAAAAAATCTTTCAACATCATCCGCATTAAGGGTGAATCATCGACGATTAGAATCTTCATCTTCTGAAAGCACCCCCTATTTAAGCGTTTACGCAGGGCACTTCATGGGTGGATTAATATTTCCGGGTTTATGGAATTGATCGATTTCGGTATCAATTAAACCGGTTCCGGTTCTATCTGTAAACTATCTGTAAATTATAGTTCGTTTTAATCCATCTTTCTCCTTTACTTAAAACCGATTTTTTAAATAGTGTTGTCAACCGGGCGCCGCGTTTTTCATAAAATCCGGGCCTAATGAAGCTCGCTGTCGCCGGTATGAACTTGAAAAGACCAATTGCGCCCGTAGTTATTATCCCAGTTATGGGCATTGTCCCGAAAACAAAAGTTAAAACTCGAAGGCTCCTCGATCTGCAGAGAAACCGTCCAACTGCCGTCTCTCAATTTACGCATCGGAATATCGACGGTTTTCCCCCAGTCCGGTCCATAACCGGCATGAAGATAAACCTTTTCAGCCTTTGCCTCCGCCAATATTCCTTTATATTTAATCTTGACCTCATCCCCCAAAGTTATCGGCACCGGGTCCATAAAAATTCCGGCGGCCACTTCCGCCATTTTTCTTCTGGGCATACTTTCTCCTCCTTATCGGTTATTTTAAGGATAGTATGTCCGATATTTAATAGGCTTACACTCAAGAGTCAGTTACAATTCGCCACGAAAGCCCTCGGCAAAAAGCGTCCAGGGATAATCGAGCGGCGGCGCGGTTTTAAACTCCAAGGGTTCTTTGGTGGTAGGGTGCTGAAACCGGACTTTAAAAGAGTATAAGGCCAACTGCTCCCCGGGTCGATTAAGGTTGGGGCCGTATTTTTGATCACCGTAAAGAGGATGGCCGATGGCGGCCAACTGAACCCGAATCTGATGTGAACGGCCGGTGCCTAGGGAAATACTTAATAAGCTCAGTCCTTCCCGTTCTCCGATAACCCGGTAATCAAGCAAAGCCTCCTTAGCGCCGGGGGTATTAGGATCAGGCGCCACCGTAACCAGATTCCGGCGGTAATCTTTAATTAAATAATTGGTTAAACGGCCTTCCCTGGATTTCATTAGGCCACGGGCAACCGCCAGATAATATTTGCCGAATTGAAAATCGCGGATCTGTGCGGATAAACGAGCGGCGGCTTTCGAGGTTTTGGCGAAAACCATTACCCCGCCTACCGGCCGGTCCAAGCGATGGACCAAACCCAAATAAACATTACCCGGCTTCCGATAACGAACCTTCAGATCGTTTTTTAAAAAGGATAAAAGATCCGGATCGCCCGAACTGTCCCCTTGAACCGGCATGTTAACCGGTTTTTCAACCACTAAGAGATGGTTGTCTTCAAAAATGATCTTCACCTTAAACTTCAGTGTTCAGCCTCCCAACGCCCCGCCGCCCCGCAAGGCAGCTTCAACCCCGAAGCGGACACCGGCAGTCCGACTTCGGCGGCGGTTATCGTTCCGCCCCTTTCCCCAACCGTTAAGGAGAGAATGTTTTTAATCACTCCCGGCGCCAATCCGGTGGTATAGGAATTAACCAAAAAGAATAAAGCGTCTTCCGCCAGCGTTTCGGCGCAAACCCGGACTAAATCGTACAGCTGGTCTTCGATCTTCCAAATCTCGCCTTTGGGGCCTCTGCCAAACGAAGGCGGGTCCATGATGATCCCCTGATAGAACCGGCCGCGCCGCTGTTCTCGCTTGACGAATTTCAGCGCGTCATCAATAAGCCAGCGAATCGGCAGTTCCGCCATGCCGGAAAGGCTTGCATTTTCCTTTGCCCAGACAACCATCCCCTTGGCGGCGTCCAAGTGGCATACCTCGGCGCCGGCGGCGGCGGCCGCCAAAGTCGCCCCTCCCGTATAGGCGAATAAATTCAACACCCGGACCGGCGTTGTTCTGGTTTTGATCAGTTTCGTAAACCAATCCCAGTTTACCGCCTGTTCCGGAAAGAGCCCCGTATGTTTAAACCCGGTCGGGCGAACGTAAAAATTTAATCTTCCATAACTAATGACCCAGCGTTCCGGTAATTCCTTGAAAAAGTTCCACCTGCCGCCGCCGCCGGAACTCCGCAGATAATGCCCATGCACATCATTCCAAACCTCTTCCCCCAAGGTAGACGGCCAGATTACCTGAGGGTCGGGTCTTCTTAGCAGGTACGGTCCCCATCGTTCCAAACGTTCGCCGTTTCCGGTATCGATTAACTCATAATCCCGCCATTGATCGCTGACAAACACGGGGCATCCTCCAAAATTCAAATATTCTCCGGTCAAATTGTATCATTACCCGTCGAAGGCCGCAATATTTTTGGCTAATTTCGCGCCGTCAAACAAGCGCCGGACGAGACGAAAAAGGAGTAGTTAAACTACCCCTAAAAAATGAGCTGTCTTCCTCAATGAGAAGCTGCGCTTTTAAGAAACCGGCTCCGATAATCCGGTTTCAAAAGTGATAATCTTATTTAGATCCAAGATTAAAATCAATCTCCCGTCGAACTTAACCATGGCTTGCAAATAATTTTGACTTGCCGTAGAATTCGAAACGGCCGCGGGATTTATCCTGGATACCGGGATATCAACCATATCCAAAACGCGGTCGGCGATAATTCCAAAAATTTTACCGTCTAATTCCACAATTACAATAACCGTAAATTCATCAACCTGTAACGGACTCAACCCGAACGTTTTCCGCAAGTCCAATAACGGAATTACTTCACCCCGAAAATTGATTACTCCCTGAATGGGGTCGGGGGCATTCGGGACTTTAACCGGCGACTGATAGCGAATTATCCCTTGAACCCTTAAAGCTTCGACACCATATTCTTCCGTATCCACCAAAAAAGTAATATATTGGACCTGTTGCTCATTCTCGATCTCACTATCAGGTTGTCTTCCAGCATAATCGATTGCATCCATTGAGTGTCCTCCTTAAAATTTTTCCCAACTATCCCCAATGAATTCATTTGGAAGGGCCGATACCGGCTCCGGTTCGGAAGGGATAATATCTTCGAACGCCGTTGTGTCTTCAATAACTATTGCATCGGCCTCCGCTTCGGAAACCGGCGTTTCAACGGCCGGAGATTCGGTCCCAAATACGGGCCGGTTTTGGGATATTTGAAACCGGTTTACCATTCGATTCAGATTTCCCGCTTCGGAACTCAACAACAAGCTGGAAGTGGCGATCTCTACAACCAAGGCCGCATTTTGTTGAGTCACTTGATTGAGTTGTTCAATCGAAACCTGGATTTGTTCGCCCGCGGCGGCATGTTCCTTCATGGTTGACGCAACCTGGGCGATAACCTCCACTGTTTTTCCGGTATTAGCGACAATTTGGTCGAGCAGTTCAGCCGATTGTCGAACCAAGGAATTCCCGCGTTCGACCCGGTCGACGCTTTCTTTGATTAAACTCTCGATTTCGGTGGCCGCTTCTCTGGTTTTCCCTGCCAAGCTCCTGATTTCGGCGGCGACTACCGCGAACCCTCGACCCTGTTCGCCGGCCCTGGCCGCTTCCACCGCCGCGTTTAAAGCTAATAAATTGGTTTGAAAAGCAATATCGTTAACCACCCGGATTATTTCCTCAATCTGTTGGCTGCTGGCCGATATTTGTTCCATGGCGTTTAACGTATTTTGAACCGAATCCCGCCCGGCGTTAACCGCGTCCAAAGTAGCCAGGGACAAATGATTGGCCTGTTCGGAGTGGGAGTTAATCACTTGAATTGAAGAATTTACTTCTTCGATGGTCGCGGCCACTTCTTCCAGGGTTGATGCCTGTTCCTGAGTGCGATGCGACAAATCCTGATTCCCCATTGCGATTTCTCCGGCGGCTTTCTCCACCCGGGAAGCTGAATTCAGCGCCTGCGCGATGACCTCCGCCAGACTTTTATTCATTTCATTTAATTCCAAGGCCATTTCCCCGATTTCATCCTTAGTGGATACCTCGATTAAACCGGTAAAATCGCCGGTCGCCATTTGTCTAATATTTTGAACCACGGTGTTGATGGGTTTTGAGATTTTCCCGGAAATATACATATAAACGCTGAATAAGACTAAGACGATGATTACACCGCTGAACGATAAGGAAAGCGAGGTAACCAACGCCTGGTTCCGGTCAAAAAGATGATCGACTTCGTCTTGAATAAGCTGTAGGTTGGGAAGATATTCGCCGGTTCCGATCAGGACTTCGGTTCCGCCTATTTTTAACGGTGTCACAAAAGATATTTTGGGTTCCTGTTTTTGGGTGGCCGGATTCAACCAGATATAGGAGACAAAACCTCCGCCGGTTTTAGCGGTGTCGATAATCTTCTGGACCGGTTTTTCTCCATCGGGAGCGGTCAACTCCCATAAATTTTCACCTTCCCGGTTTAAATTTTCAGGATCATACACTTGGGTCCCGTCATATTGAAAGGCGAAAAAATAACCCCGATCGCCATAACGGATATTCCCCAACTCGACGCGGAGCAATTTCAATGCATCCGCTTCCTCAAGCTCTTGCCCCCCGTATTTTGCTTGAATTGAGTTGACATTCGCTTCAACCATGTATTTAATTCGTTCTTTCACTTCATCGAGAATCACCTTGTTGTAGACATTCTCCGAAGTGGCGCGCAATTCGTTAATTGAATAAAAATAACCTCCCAATAATACGCCCGCCGGAACAAACATCCCCAACATCATTAGAATCAACAGCTTGAATTTGATCCCGCGGGACCTTTTCTTTCGCTGCATAATCGTCCTTCCCTTCCGCTAAATCCGCCCGTTTAATAGTAACCCTATCTTATAAAATCGACCGTTTAAGGAGTTTTCTTAACCGCTTTTTCCCGCTTTACGATCTGCGACGTCAATAGTAAAAATTGACTTCATCGATTAACCGATGAGCATCAGGGAATTAATCGGTTATCTAGTTTTAAAATAAAAAAACCTCTCATGGAGAGGCTTTTTATCGTTGAAAAAATATAAAAGCACTTCTGTTTATCTCTACTTCTGCTTACCCGACCAGGAGTCTTTCAGGGATACCGTACGGTTGAAAACCAATTTTCCCGGGGCGCTGTCCTTATCAACGCAAAAGTAACCTTGCCTTAAAAACTGAAAACGATCTCCTGGAAGCGCCCCCGCTAAGCCGGGCTCCGCTTTACAACCGGCCAGCGTCACCAAGGAGTCGGGATCGACTACGGAATCCGGTCCGGGAACTTCTTCCCGGAATAGATGATCATAAAGCCGGACTTCAACGTCAACCGCGTGGGCGGCCGATACCCAATGAGAAGTCCCCCTAACCTTGCGGCCGTCATTGGTCCAACCGCCGCGGGAGGCCGGGTCGTAAGTACAATGAAGCTCGATGATTTCTCCGGTTTCATCCTTGACGACTCGTTCGCATTTGATATAATAAGCGTATTTTAACCGGATCTCGCGTCCCGGCGCCAGCCTGAAAAAGCCTTTGGGCGGATTCTCCGCGAAATCGTCCCGTTCAATATAGAGCACTTTCGAAAACGGAACCTTTCGCGCACCCAGTTCCGGATTCTCCGGATTAATTTCAGCTTCGAACTCCTCGACCAGATCGTCGGGATAATTGTCGATGATTACTTTTAAGGGGCGCAACACAACCATCGCCCGGGGCGCTTTTTGATTCAAATCCTCCCGGACGCAATGCTCCAATAAGGCAATATCAACTACACTATTGCTTTTAGCGACCCCAATCCGCTCGCAAAACACGCGGATCGACTCCGGGGTGTAACCACGCCGCCTAATCCCGGAAATAGTAGGCATCCGCGGGTCGTCCCAACCGTTAACCGCCCCTTGTTTAACCAGCTCCAACAGTTTCCGTTTACTCATAAGCGTATGAGTGAGATTGAGCCGAGCAAATTCAATCTGCTGGGGACGACTTTTAAATGATAAATTATCGAGAACCCAATCATAAAGAGGGCGGTGATCCTCGAACTCCAGCGTGCACAGGGAGTGGGTTATCCCTTCCAAAGCGTCGGAGATCGGATGAGCGAAGTCGTACATGGGGTAAATACACCACTTGTCCCCGGTGCGGTGGTGGGTAGCCCTTAAGATCCGATAAATAACCGGGTCGCGCATATTGATGTTGGGAGAAGCCATATCGATCTTGGCGCGTAAAGTTCTCGAACCGTCCGGAAATTCCCCGTTCCGCATCCTTCTGAAAAGATCGAGGTTTTCCGCGACAGAACGGTTGCGGTAAGGGCTTTCCTTGCCTGGCTCAGTCAATGTGCCCCGGTATTCTTTGATCTGCTCCGGGCTAAGGTCGCAAACATAGGCTTTTCCTTTATTAATCAATTCTTCGGCGCATTGGTACATTGTCTCGTAATAATCCGAGGCAAAATATAACCGATCGCCCCAATCAAACCCCAGCCAGCGGATGTCCTCCTTAATCGACTCCACATATTCGATATCTTCCTTGGAGGGGTTGGTATCATCGAAACGGAGGTTACACAACCCTCCGTTTTTAGCGGCGATTCCAAAGTCAAGGCAAATAGCCTTGGCATGCCCAATATGAAGGTATCCGTTGGGTTCGGGGGGAAATCTGGTATGAACCCGGCCTCCGTGTTTGCCGGTTTCCCGATCTTTGTTAATAATCTCTTGAATAAAGTTTACCGGTTCTTGGCTTAAAACGGGGTTTTCTCCGTTATTTGCTTCACTCGGCGCCTGGTTTAGCTGTGTCTTTTCCATGGCTCCTCCCAAAAACGAGAGTCTTAAGCTATTTTATCTTATATTATAAGCTTAAATTCGTCCAAATTGCAATGGGTTTCGTTATCTTGATTATAAGCGCGAAAGAGTAATGCCTGTACTGGAAATCAAAATCCCGTAAATCAGGTTAATCCCATCAAAAAGTTTTTTTGCCTAAAAAATCTTGCCGATTAAAACATTGAACAAAGGGTTGTCTCCTTTGCCATAACTGGCGCCAATATAGACCGGTCCGATAACGGTTGGACTAAATAGTCCCATGGTAAGGTTGGATTCCAAGTCAAAATCCGACCAGTCTTCAAATACTCCGCCATGTTCCAACCAAACCCCCAAGTAAACATTTTCCCCGGTAATCGGAAGCCGGCCTAAAAACTTTAGATACCCGATATTACCCAAAAGATAGTTTCCCCCGTGGTGTTGATCCCTATGATAAGTCCCCAACCGGAACGGACCTCCTAATCGATACTGTTGGATTAGGGGCGCCGTATCCCCGAATGAAGTCCCGGCCGATAATAAAGTGAAGACGGCGTTTCAGGAGGGAAAGGGTTGCGTCCAAATTAATTCAGTTTCCATTTGAGTAAACGATTCGGGGATTCCCGGCCCTTTCCAATATCTTTTTACGTTTAGCTCCCAAAAAAGACCCTTATTATCGATCATCGCCCCGTCGGCGCTGGTGTAAGTATATTTTAAACGAGCCAACCGCACTTCCCCGTCGTTATCACCGGGTAAATCAGCTTCTACGCCGACCCGGACATCCTGTTGATAACTTTCCCATCCCAACCGGGCCTCACACCGCTTATTGAAACCGTAACCCAGATCCAAACGGAAACCCTTATTGATCACTTTATAATGATTGATTCGTTTTTCTGCTTCAAAAAGACTGCTGTTTTTCTGTTCAAAGAAGACGGCCGGCGCGACAAACCATTTACTCCTGAATATTGGTTTATAGATCTCGCCCAGATATTGTAATTCGGTTCCAAATCCTAGATCAGTCCGTAATTCGGAACCGGGACCTGCAATATTATGCCAAGTAATCCGGCAACGGGCGTTGATATTGACATGTTCCGCCTGATAACCGTCGGCGTCAAGCAAAAACGCCGTATTTACGAATGGTGGGCCGTATGCCTTTTCAATCGCCGTAATCAACAAAACGGGTTTTCCAAAAGCATTGTATTTCAAACCGTAGCGAAAGCCCTCGTAAAGTCCGGATCCGACCAGATCTCTCAAATCTTGCTCCAGTTGATCGGGATCCACCGATCGATTAACATGGGAAGCCAGTTTTTCCTTAATCAATTTTTGGTTGATCGCCGAAGTTCCAATGACTTCGATCCCGGTTGGTTTGGGTACAATCAGTCTCCGTTTCATCTGCCGCTCATTTAGATATTCTTGCCAGGAAGATTCATCCATAGAATACGCTTTTAAATGATCGGCCTGTTCCGCCGCAGCCCGGTAACCGTTCTCGGTAAATTCCAGGACCGCTTCCCAATCCGTCATCGTGAGTCCTTTGGAAACCGGAGCGATGATGATATCCGCCGCCTCAGCCGCACGATTTGAATTATCTAAGGTTATCGTATTTAAAGTGTATTTAAGGATATTATTTAGTCCGGTTATTTCTTGCCGATCCTTGGAACTTGATAATTGGACTCCGACCGTAATCGATGCCCCCATTTCCTTAACAACATCGACCGGTAGATTCTTTAAAATCCCTCCATCCACCAACAACCGTCCTTGACGTTCCACGGGAGTAAACACTCCGGGGATCGCCATGGTGGCCCTCATCGCTTCCGCTAATAATCCATCCTCGAGGATGACTACTTGAGAACTACGAATATCAACCGCCACACACCGGTAGGGTATAGGAAGCTCATCGAAGGATTCAATGGTCGAATAGGGCAGAGTTATCCGGCTTAGGAGCATACCGATTTCATGGACCGGCAAACCATCGGGAAGTTTCACTTGAAAACCCCGAAGGCCTATTTCCGGCAAAATCGGATAGTCCCTCCGATCCTCTTTTCGCCTAAAATCCAAGGAATCATACGGCGGGTCCGGATTAAACATCCGGTCCCAATTAATGCCGCTGATAAGATAACTGATCTCATCCGGCGTCATGCCCATAGCGTAACAGGCGCCGATTAACCCCCCCATACTGGTGCCGGCGATGTAATCCACGGGAATCCTGTGTTCCTCCAACCATCTAAGGACTCCGATATGAGCAAAACCCAAGGCCCCGCCTCCGCCTAAAGCCAGACCTATCTTCGGCCTAAGGGAATCTTCCGTTATGGCGCCGGCTGTTCCGGAAACAATCGCTACCATGAACATTATCAGAATTACGACTAACAAAAAGCGAACCCTAAATGGTCCCCTAAACCGACTCAACATAATTTATCTCCTTCTTTGTAACAAAATCATTTAAAAACTATTATTTTGACAAAGAAACACCCGTTTATTTTTTCGTCATTCACAGCGACGGGCTTGAGATATAAGGGAATAAAAAATGGCGGTTTTTAGAAATACCGCCTAAAAAGGATATTTATTGATAAAATTTATCACCAAGATAATGTTCTTAATTAAAATTCTCGACCATCCCTATTCCACAAAATCCGGGTAATCGGCCAAATCTATTCTAAAATGTTTTCCAGGTTCCAGCCTCCGGTGATCCGGATCAACCAGGCTGTAAAAGACGCCAGACCACCCGTCAGCAATAATCCCCCCCATAAAAATCAGCAATAATCCCGACGCCCATCCTAAATATTTCAAATAAGGTTTAATCCGGATCAATCCCCGGTTTACCGATTCGAAAGCCAAAGCCAAGATGAAAAAGGGGGAGCCCAAACCGAGCGCATACACCGCCAGCAGCAAAAAACCTTCCATCAATCCTTCCATGTTCCCGGCAAGGGCGAGAATCGAAGCCAGGATCGGTCCCACGCACGGCGTCCATCCCAAGGCAAACGCCAAACCCGTTAAAAACGCTCCCCAAAGCCCGCTTCCGGTTGATTGACGGTTCAAACGCCGTTCCCGATATAAAAAGGCAATCTTTAGCCAACCGGCTTGATGCAACCCTAAAACGACGACTACCAATCCGCTCAATCGCGCCAGCCAACTCCGGTTGGCGCGTAATATTTCGCCCAAAAATGTGCTGCCGAGTCCTAAAGTGACGAAAACAATTGCAAATCCGAGGATAAAAGCTAAAGTTCCCCCTAATACCTTACGCTTTGAAAACTCCCCGGATTGCAAGTCGGCGAGGGATATCCCCGAGATTATCGCCAAATAACCCGGCGCCAGCGGCAGAACGCACGGGGACAAGAAGGATAGCACGCCCCCGATAAAAGCCGTCCAAATCATTACCGGCTCCATCTTACTTGTTCGCCTCGCGATAAATTGATTCCAGACGGGCAAGGTTCAAGGAACCTTCAATCTTATCCCGGATGATACCCGAACCGTCAATTACAAAAGTGGTCGGAATGGCATAAATCCGGTAGTCTTGGGCTACCTTGCCGCTTTGGTCAAGTAAAATAGGAAAATTGATCCCGGCGTTTTCAGCGAAAGCCTTCACCGTTTTCGGATCTTCCTGAATATTGATTGCCAACAACGTCACTTTTTCCGAGCGGTATTTACGGACGAACTCAATAAATTCGGGTATTTCCGCTCGGCATGGAGGGCACCAGGTCGCCCAAAAGTTTACGATAGTAACCTTATTTTTACCGAGCACCGACTTCAAGGCGATGGTCTGGCCGTTGACATCTTCCAAGCTGAACTCCGGGGCAAGCCGGCCAATTTGTGGCGCCGGTTCTGAAGAGCCGGGCTTAATTAAAACGACCGTCCCCAAAATTACGACTAAAATCGCCAGGCCGCCGATTAACCAAAATTTCCGTTTCATTTGATCCCGCCTTTATTAATTAGAATTTGTAACCTTTAACGCAATTTGACTAATTTAAGTTTCATATATACCATATAGGGTATAGTATATAATATTTTGACGACACTGTCCACATTAATTGTTAATGAGAAGGCGAGTTCGAAAATATTCTTCGGAAACTCTATTCCGGCCGGTTATAAACTTCGCCCTCCGCTGAAACTTTTTGAGCCTCAAGTCCGATACGGGATTTCCTCCCACAAAAAATCCAGTCGTTAACGACTGGATTTTTAATTGATGTTATGTAAGCTTTTCTTGATGGATATGTCCCACTTTTTTCAAGCGAAGCCGCTCGGCCAACATCAACATTTCGCGCGCATGTTGCCTGGTGGTGTCGGTTACTTGGGCGCCGCCCAACATCCGCGAGAGTTCTTCCACCCTTTCGTTCATGGAAAGGACCCGCACCGCAACCTCGGTCCTGTTCCCGACCACCTTCTTTTCGATAAAGAAATGGCGCTTGGCGAGACTCCCGATTTGAGGGAGATGGGTCACACAAATTACCTGGCGGGATTGGCCGATTAACAACAACTTCTCCGCTACCGCCTGAGCGGTGCGCCCCCCGATTCCCACATCGATTTCGTCAAATACCATGGTCGGGATCTGATCCAATTCAGCCAAGATCGACTTTAAGGCGAGCATAATCCGGGACAACTCTCCGCCGGAAGCGATCTTCGCCATTGGTTTTAATCCCTCGCCGGGGTTCGGCGCCACCTGAAACTCGACCCGATCCGCTCCATTTGCCGATACTTCCACTGTTTTACCTTTGAAGGGGATCCCCTCGGGCTTTTCAACCTGAGTAAGGCTGATTTTAAATTGAGTTTTTTCCATATTCAGCTCGCTCAACTGTTGCACGATAGCCTGTTCCAACTTTTGAGCCCCGAGTTGCCGGTGACGGTTAAGAGTCTCCGCCAATTCTCCCAAACGAGCCTTTATCTTGACCAACTCTTCCTCGAGTTGTTTGGAACGCTCTTCCCGGTTGGAGATTCCGGCCAATTCTTGGCTGCATTTATCGGCGTACAATAAGATCTCGGCTATCGTCGGCCCATACTTTCGTTTCAAACGGTTTATTTCTTCGAGACGCTCCTCGATAACCGCCAGCCGCTCCGGGTTAAATTGGATCTCCCCCTGGTAACTGCGTAATTCCCGGGAAACATCTTCAACCTGGCAAGCCGCTTCCTGCAGCGAATTAAGAATCTGTTCCAAGCGGGGATCGATCCCGGCGACCTGTTCCAAACTACGGGTAGCTGCGCCCAATAACTCCACGGCGGCTTGTCCGCCGGAAGAATCTTCATACAGCGCCTGGTAAGAAGCGACGGCCGCCTCGTATAGTTTTTCGGAAGCGCCCAGGATTTCCCGCTCCTTCATTAAATCTTCGTCTTCGCCGATGACCAATTTGGCATCGCTAATCTCTTTCACCTGGAATTCCAATAACTCGATCTTCCGTGCTAAATCAGCCTCGTTCTGTTGCAAACTGTGATACTCTTTCTCCATGTCTTGATATTTCCGGTATACTTCGGCTAATTCTTCCTTGACGCGCAAGCAAAAAGATCCGCAATATTCATCGAGAAGTTCCAGCTGTTTATCGGAAAACAGCAACGATTGATGTTCATGCTGACCGTGAATGTCCAACAGGTATTCTCCCAGTTTACTCAAGGTCAATACCGTAACCAATTGTCCGTTGACCCGGCAGCGGTTCTTACTGGAAGCGCCGATCTCCCGTTGAATAATTAATGTTTTGTCCGGACCGATTTGAACCCCGATGCTTTCCAGATATTTTTTTAAAGGCGCGCTGTTCTCCACCAAAAATACCGCCTCAACCGTAACGCTTTCCGCTCCGCTGCGGAGCATCTCCGAGCTGAACCTGCCACCCAAAGCCAAACTTAAAGCATCGATAATTATCGATTTCCCGGCGCCGGTTTCACCGGTCAACACATTAAATCCGGGGTCGAATTCCAACCGGATTTCATCGATCAAAGCCAGATTCTTTACGCTAATCTCCTGAAGCACGGCGCTACCTCCTCAATTGATTAAAACGTTTTAAAATCTCAGAGACCGCTTCCTTGCTCCGAATCACCATTAAAATAGTGTTGTCCCCGGCGACCGTTCCCACGACCTCCGGCCAATCCAAATCGTCAAGAGCGGCCGCCACTCCCTGGGCATTCCCGCCGGTGGTTTTCACGACAATCAAGTTTTCCGCGTAATCCACGGAAATAACGGCATCTTCAAACATCCGTTGCGCCCGCCGGAGAAGATCTCCGGGGGTCCGGTCTTGGGGCAAGGAATAACGATAGTAACCTTCGGGAGTCGGAATCTTGATCAAACCGAGTTCCTTGATATCCCGGGACAGTGTGGCTTGAGTCACCATTATGCCCCTGTTTTTAAGGGCTTCGCCCAATTCTTCCTGGGTGCCGATTACTTGTTCCTTGATAATCGCGATAATCATCGCCTGACGATCATTCTTCATGGTATTTGGCGCCTCCGGATCAAATCCTGCCTTCTTTTAAACGGGATTTTAAAACTTCAAACAACCCTTGACCGTTAAACCTTAACAATTTGGTAATCGACGGCGCTTTTTTGAAATAAACCCGGTCATCCGGTTCCAGTTCGGTTCCGACCTGTCCATCCGCGGTAAGCGTTACTTCGGCGTGGGATGCGTTAATACATACCTTAACCTCGGCGTCTCCGCTTAAAACCATCGGTCTGGCATAAAGCGAATGGGCGCAAATGGGAGTAACCAGCACCGCTTTTAATCGCGGATCGAGGATCGGCCCGCCGGCCGATAATGAATAAGCGGTGGAACCGGTAGCGGTCGCTATGATTATTCCATCCGCAGGGTAGGTGGCGAAATATTCCTCATCGATCCAAGCCTCCAACCTTACTGTTTTGGCAAAAGCGCTTCGCGCCAGAACCAATTCGTTCAACCCGACGGCCTTGGCAATAACTTTTCCGTCCCGGACTACGCTGGCCTCCAGCATCATTCGCTCCTCGAATTGGTAATTGCCGGTCTGTAGATTAGTTAAGGCCAAATCCAGAGCGTTGCTCTCAATTCTGGTTAAAAAACCAAGGTGTCCGAAATTGACGCCTAACAGCGGAATCTCCCGGGGATATACTCTCCGGGCGGCATTCAGCATTGAACCGTCCCCACCCAAAACCATCACTAAATCCAAGCCCTCCCAAAAATCTTGTTCTTCCTTGCCGAATGAGAGGAAACCGATTTTCGAGGCCGTCTTTCGCTCCAAGATCGGCTCAAATCCCCGTTCACTTAAAAGTGTCGCCAGTTTACCGGCGAACTCCATCGCTTCCTGTTTGAGCGGATTGGGGAGGACTAAAATTTTATGCAATCGCGACACCTTCATTTTAATGTTTCGTTTTATCTTAACCCTATAATTATTCCGTATGATTTAAATTTTTCCTGCTCCCGTTTGATCGCCCCATACCGCGTTTTACCCCAAAAACCGAGCCGATCGAGTAGGAGGGGGCGGCAAGCCCCCGTCCTCTCACACCACCTAGCATGCGGGTCCGCACTAGGCGGTTCGCCAGCTTTGACGAAGTTGGAAATACCTTTGAGTTAAACTCATCAGCCCTTGGGA
>JAAYHS010000048.1 GCA_012735315.1 Bacillota bacterium
ACCTTTTATTCTTTCTGCTTTTTAAGATGAATAAAAGTCCGAGGAAAAAAAGGTTAAGGCCTAATGGCGCTAGAAAACCCATGTTATAACCTCCGCGTATTGATGGTTTATTCATTTGACTTCCAACAAATAAATCCTGCCTTCGGGGTTTAATTTTAGGTGAAAATTACTCAAAACCGGATTTAACATTAAATGGGGTCCTTGTCAAGCGGTTGGTTGGGTAATAATGGGGTTGAATTTGCTTAAAAAAGAAGCTTTATTCTCTATACCGAATCAGAAAACTTTTTTCGGTCGGAAACGGACCTTCTTCAAGTTAAATAATTTTTTTCCAAAACCGATAATCTAAGTATAATCTTAGGCTGAAAAACAGCCTGCCAAGATCAATATGCCAATCTTAACAGGATGTTAAGAAAAACGTCTCAAGGAGGGGACAAAGATGAAAATTGTTGACGCCGTTGTTTCTTTGGCAAGTATTCATCATTCCGCAAAGGAAATCCGCACTGAAGAATCTTTAAGTTTTTGGGCTGAATTCCAACCGCGCCTCGAAGCAGGCAAGACCACCCCCGTTCAAATCCGGAGAGCCGTAACCGACTGGGAGCAGTTCCTTTCCGAACTGGAAAAGATTCTTGAGAAATATCGGATTGAGATCAGCCCGATAGGGGAAGATCAGATCCGCGTTGAAAATCTTGATCAAGTCAAACTGAAGATCCTTGAACGGTTGCTCTATGTCTTGACCGGAAAGAAAGTCCGGTTCAAAGCGCTGCGCCGCCCCGACGCCACTTTTTTACTAAAACCGGTAACCGGGAACCATCCGCAACCCGCTTTTCACTTGGAGTATATCCGGCGCGAAACCATCCGGGAAAGTGAAAAACTGCTGTTTACCGCCGAAGGCGTAATTAAAACCGCTGATGGCCGGGAGATCGATTTTAATACTCAGATGTTCGTCAGTAGGGAGTTTGCCGCTTTAAGTAACATTTCCACCGAAGCCGGCAAGCTGATTGATCCGTTGGTGATCAATTTTGACGGACCCGCCGCCGTGATTACCGAAACCAAATTCAGTTTCGACCTTGATTGTGACGGGAACCTGGAAATGATCCCTTTTGTGGGTGAAGGCAGCGGTTTGTTGGCGCTGGATCTTAACGGGGATCACATTATTAATAACGGAAGCGAGCTTTTCGGAGCCGTCACCGGGAACGGCTTTGAAGAGCTTTCCCGCTATGACGGGGACCAAAACGGATGGATCGATGAGGCTGATGAAATTTTTGACCGGCTGTTGATTTGGACCAAGGACGCCGACGGTCAAGACAGTCTCTTCGCTCTGGGACAGAAAGGGGTTGGGGCCATCTATCTCGGCAACGTCGACGCCCGCTTCAGCGTTAGCAACCGGGAGAATCAGTTGGTGGGGCAATACCAAAAAGCCGGGATATTTTTAAGAGAAGACGGTACGGTAGGCACGATGCAACAGGTTGATTTCGTAGTTTAGACTGGCGCTGATCGGGTCCAAGACGGACTCGGTCGGGAAACTGCGGATAAAGTTGTTTGCCGCGATGGAACGACACGGATGTAGGTAATACTCAGGGAAGGGGCGATTCGAATGAAAATAGCCGGTTCCAATATTGAAATGAACAGCCGGCACTATTTGGTTCAGGAACATTACCGCCAGGAAGCGGTCCGGTATTGGCGGGACGAGCCTCCCAAGGGCGGA
>JAAYHS010000049.1 GCA_012735315.1 Bacillota bacterium
ATTTGCCTTGAAAGGATGGTTTAATGTTGCTCGAACTTATTCGAAAAAGACGCAGTATTCGCCGGTATTTAGGAAAGCCGGTGGAAGCGGAGAAAGTCCAGCTCTTAATTGAAGCCGCCTTGCGCGCCCCGTCGTCAAGGGGGTTAAACCCGTGGGAATTTATCGTGGTTGACCAAGCGGAATTGTTGGAGAAGCTGGCGTTGGCCAAGGAACACAGTTCGTCATTTTTGAAAAACGCTCCCTTGGGGATCGTGATTTGCGCTGACCCGGACCGTTGCGACGTATGGATTGAGGATGCTTCGATCGCCGCTACCTATCTGCAACTGGTTGCGGAATCGCTCGGACTGGGCAGCTGTTGGATTCAGATCCGGCGGCGGCAACATTCCCCGACTAAAACCGCGGCCGAATATGTCCGGGAAGTTTTGGGCATTCCGGAACAGCTGGAGGTGGAAGCGATTATTGCGATCGGATATCCGGCTGAAACCTTGCCGCCCCATTCCCAAGCCGAACTGGACCGGAAGAAGATTCATGTCAACCGTTATTGACGCCCGGCTTGCCTGCTGCGGACTATTGTCGCCAATGTAAAATGAATTAAAAAATAAAATCGGTGGAGAGAAAATTCGACTTGCGTTCCCTGACGATCCGGGTCAGGAGTTCCTGATTGATTTCGTTTTCTTTGGCCGCCACCAGGGTCCTGATGGAGAAAACCCTTAAAGCGTCGCTGACGGAGAGGGTTCCTTCGGCCGAATCTTTGCGGCCGGTAAACGGAAAAGTATCCGGTCCGCGCTGACATTGGCTGTTGATATTGACCCGCGAGACTTGGTTCACGAGCGGATCGATCAATTGGGCGACCCGATCGGGGTCGTTGCTGAAGATACTGACCTGCTGCCCGAAATTGGACTCCTCGATGTAGCGGATGGGAGTCTCAATGTTGGTGAAAGGGATCACCGGAATAACCGGACCGAATTGTTCTTCGGTAAAAACGCGCATCTCCGGGTTAACCGGATATAGAACCGCCGGATAGAAAAGGGTTTCGGCGACGGCGCCGCCGCCGTTATTGATCACTTTCGCTCCTTTGGCGGTGGCGTCGGCGACTAATTTCGACAGATATTGAGTCTTTCCGTCTTCCGGAAGCGGGGTGATCATTACCTCCGGTGTCCAAGGCATTCCCACAATTATTCCGGCGAGGGCGGCAGTCAGTTTTTCCAGAAAAGTCGCGGCAATCGTTTCCTGGACGAAAATGATTTTGATGGCGGTGCATCTCTGGCCGTTAAAAGAGAGCGTTCCGAGGAGACATTCTTTTACGGCCAGGTCTAAATCGGCGTCGGGGAGGATGATTGCCGGGTTTTTAGCGTCAAGTCCCAGAACGCAACGGAGACGATGGGGTTTGGGATGCTGTTTTTTAACAATATCCGCGATTTTACTGGTCCCGATAAAGGCGAGGACATCAATTTTTCCCGAGGTTACCAGCGGCGAAATGATGTTGGAACCACGGCCGTAAATGAAATTAACCACGCCCGGCGGAAAGCAATCCCGGAAGATTTCAAGCAAAGGGCGGTAGAGCAGGGTTCCCAATTTCGGAGGTTTGCAGATCACCGTATTTCCCATGATCAGGGCCGGGATTAGGGTGGTGAAAGTTTCATTTAAGGGATAATTAAACGGCCCCATGCAAAGGGTTACTCCCAGCGGCGCGCGGCGAATCTGGCCGATGATCCCCTCTTCGATTACGAACCGCGAAGAAACCCGGTCCAGTTCTTTTAAAGCGTCGATGGTAGCGATGATATAAGCCACGGTCCGGTCAAACTCCTTGACCGACTCCTGACGGCTTTTGCCGATCTCCCACATTAGCAAGTTAACGATGGCTTGCCGTTTCGTTTTTAAACGGAAGACGAACTCTTCAACCCGGGAGATCCGTTCCTCAACCGGCAGGGTCGGCCAGAGGCCTTTACCGTTATCGTAAGCTTTAACCGCCGAATCCAGCGCCTCCAGAACCGTTTCTTCGGAAAACAGCGGGTAACTACCGATTAATTTACGGAAAAGACCGGTTTCTGATCTAATACAAACCGGCGAAAGGACTTCTTGAGACGGGCCGTCCCAATAGCGCAGTTCGCCGTTGCTCAAATATTCGGTTTGGCGGATGGGTTCGGTGATTTGGAAGTCCACCGGCAGCTCTTTTTCAGTAGGAAAGAGCGCTATTAATTGTTCGGAATTCATATTTAAATCTCCCGTCGTAGTATAACCGGTTGGCGCTCTAAAATAGTTTTCCCATTTGGTTGTTAAATAATGTTAGACTAAATAGTTTGATAAAAGGCAGGAATTTACAATCCGGCGCCGAATTAATTACATTATCAGCCTGATCAGATAGAAAAACAAGGAGGTTAATTTCCGATGATAGTTGAGTTTTGGTATGTGTTAGCGGCTCCATTAGTGATTGGACTTGCTATATATTTTATTAATTTTTGGCTAGCCAAACGCAAAGACGCCGTATTATCGCATAATTTTTGGATTTCGCTGTTGATTATGGTTTTAGCCACGGGTGGTTTATTATATTTCTTACAAGTAAGGAACAATTTGAACCTTAACTTAAAAATCACTCAACTCGAAGATAAACACCAACAAGATATCCAAAGAATGAAAGATGAATACAGTAAAGAAATGGCCTATCTTGAATGGCGCAATAAAGTCTTTCCTACCAGCGCCGACATGGAAAAAGAATTGGCTGAAAACGCTGTGAAGTATAACCTTAGTAAAGCGGAAGTGGCTAACTGGAGAGAGGCGGCCCATGATAATACCTTGGAAAAGTTAATGCCTAAAAAGGATATGCAGGATGTACTGCAAGAATACCAAACCCGGCTTAAAAAGAGTTTAGCCCAAATCCAATCGGGAGAGACTTTATTAACCTCGGATATTAGGGTGTTGGCAGAAAACATCAATACCATCCGGGTTCTCGGCCAGGAATACGAAAAAGTATTATTTTCCTTTAGGGAGTTATACAACAATATAGTCGCCAATCCCGGCCGGGAATTGGAGCTTCCCAAACAAAAGTATTTTTTATTTTTCCCAATTAAACGTAAAGAGTATCTGGCGGCGGTGCAAGAATATTATCAAGTAAGAGGAAATGAGACGGCAACCGCTGATCTGGCCGCCAAACTTAAAGCGACAATTGAAAAGGCGGAAGCGGAATTTAAAGCGATTAACCGGAAATTTGAAGCGAATTTAGGGTTCCTGGAGAGCACCGCCACTTCGATTACTTATAATGCGGAGAAGCTCGAAAAATTGATCGAAGCCGCGATTCAAGAGGCGGAGATTATCAAAGAAACCGAACCCAGCACTCGGATTAAAGTTAACGCTAAGGGAAAGAATTGATTCAATGAGCAGGTGATCACCAATTAAGGGGTAGGGCTTTGGCCTTACCCTTTTATATTATTAAACATGGGTTTGGTCCCGACATGGATCGCCGCGATTCCCCAAGTGAGTTCCAGACATTGAGTGTTTAAAAACCCAAGTTCTTCAAAGATTTGAGTAATCCGTCGCTGGTGAGGATATTCCCGGACCGATTTGTTCAAATATAAGTAAGCGGATCGGTTGCCGGCGAACAGTTTTCCGAGCAACGGAATCCAATGGTTTAAATAAAAATAATAAATGTCTTTAAAAACCGGTGGATTAGGATGGGCAAGCTCCAAAGAAGCCAGTTTGCCGCCGGGTTTAAGAACTCGTTTGATCTCGAGCAAGGCTCGTCGGAGATCGGTCACGTTCCGTAAACCATAACCGATAACCGCGCAATCAAAGGTATCGTCGGCGAAAGGCAGGTCCAAGGCGTCGGCCGTGATCAACTCAATGCGATCCCGGAATCTTAAATAATCCCGCTTGCCGCGGGCGAACCGTAACATGCCTTCCGCGAAGTCAACCCCGATCACTTTTCCGGCGCACCCCGTTTTTTGCGCCAATTCAAAAGTAATCATGCCGGTGCCGCAACAAACATCAAGAACCGACGCGCCCGGAAAAACTCCCGATAGTTCAATTAGAGTCCGGCGCCAATAATGGTGCCTGCCGAAACTGGCCAAGGAATTAACAAAGTCATAATGGGGCGCGATTTTATTGAATAAATCCCGCGTCAACTCTTTATTACCGGTAGTCGCAGCCATGTAAAGCCATCCAATTTAACGATCCTGAGCCTTAATAAGAACATCCCCGGACCGCAAGTTTTTAATTGAAGTTTAATCAACAATTTTAGATTAACGAACTGAAAAGTCCCAAACTTACGGCCAGCTTTTTTAAATCAGCGGGGAGTTCCGATTTAACAATGAGCCGTTTTCCCGACCGGGGATGTTCAAAGGTTAACTTTACCGCGTGCAACGCCGGCCGCGGCAGATCCCGCTCCGGTATTCCATAGAGGGGATCTCCCCAAATCGGGCATTGCAAATGAGATAAATGGACGCGAATTTGATGGGTTCGTCCGGTATATAATTTAACCGCCGCCAAAGTAGAATATTCCGTTTTGGCGATGACCCGGTAACGGGTTACCGCCGGTTTACCGCCGGTTTCAATGATTCGAAGCGCCGAAGCGGTTTGTTCTTTGATGGGAGCGTCGATTTTCCCGCTGTTTCGGGGGAGATTGCCTTTACAAAAAGCCAGATATAGACGGCTCATTTTCCCGGAAGCCAATTGTAAAGAAAGTTGTTGGTGAATCCAAGGATTTTTGGCAACCAGAACCAGTCCCGAAGTCAGACGATCCAACCGGTGAACCGGATGAAAGGATGAACTTTCAGCGGCGGCGCGCCACCGAAAAAGGAGAGCATTGGCCAGAGTTCCGGATTGAAACTTTTTCACGGGATGGACCAGCATCCCCGGGGGTTTATCGATTATTGTCAAGTCTTGGTCTTCATAGATTACCGCCAAGGGGATCTCCTCAGGGATAATGCTTTGTTTTGCCGGGGTGAATCGAAGTTCCAATTCTTCACCGCCGGTTAGTCGGCGCCAAACCGGCGCAACCTCGCCGTTGATGCGAATCCCGGCCTCTCTTTTTAAGGCGCGGATGGTTCGACGGGAAAGCCCCATCCGGACGCGGAGAAAGGAAGCGATGGTTCCTCCTTTCCATTCGGATGGGATTTTGATATTTAAAAGGGTGGCGGCGGACATCGAAAATCTCCTTTTAACTGAGGAATTCTTGGTCTTATTATTATAACACAGCCTAGAATTTCTCGTTTCTTCATGCAAGCATGAATTGAAATTTGAATAACCCGAAATAATATAGACGATAATAGATTTGGAGGTGGGAAAGAAAATTGAATCGGATTAAATGCAGCGTATCCAGTTGTAAATACAATGAAGCCGGTGAAACGTGTCAAGCTGAAGAAATTAAAGTTAGAAACAATTTTGGGGCGACCGATGATCTGGAAATCGGTTCGCTAGAGGGTCAAAGCGAGGCGCGAACAACCGCCGAGACATGTTGCGAGACTTTTGCGCCCCGTTCTCAAAAAGGATGAATTTATTCTCGAACCGGATTTTAAACCAATACTTACTTGTGCTGTTTTCAGTCCGCTGCGGCGGACTGATAATAAGGCACAAGTATTTTTTTCCGTGGAATTTTTTTATTTTCAATTTTAGGGAAGGATCTTCAGGCTCCGACAGTTAATATATCTATTTATAGCGGGCGACTATTTGGGATCGGGAAAAACGCCGTTTGGTCAGATAAGTTGTTGAAAACGGGCGAGTTCTTTGTAAAATAAGCGGCGGTTATCAGTTCCGAATAGTTGTTAAAGTTAAGTAATATCGTACTACCAGTAATTATTATCTTAAGAGGAGATGGTTGCGATGTTAGTCACTGTAACGGGGAAAAATGTCGAGGTCACTGACGCTTTAAAAGAATACGCCGAAAAAAAAGTGGCCAAGATCGGCAAGTTCTTTGAAAAAAGTCCGCTTGGAGCCAAAGTTACTCTCAGTACCGAACGGAGCAGACACATAGTTGATATTACAATTCAAGTAGACGGACTGTTATTGCGCGGCGAAGAGAAAACCGGCGACATGTATTCGTCGATTGATGGAGCGATTGATAAAATCGAACGTCAAATTCATAAATTTAAGACCAAGATTAATCGGAAATTGCGTGAAGAAAACAAAATAATCGTGGCTTCGCCGCCTCAAACTGAGGAAGCTGCGGCGCCGGTTATCAAACGGACGAAGCGTTTCGCGGTCAAACCGATGTCCGTGGAAGAAGCGGTAATGCAAATGGATCTGCTCGGTCATGATTTTTATGTCTTTTCGAACAGCGACACGGAAGAGGTGAATGTTGTCTACCGCCGCAAAGACGGCAACTATGGTTTGATTGAGCCTGAATTTTAACATTATAAACTTAAACTAGAGTTTAAGACGGAATAAATGTACTTATTAAAAACGGAAGGACTTGTTTTAAGTCCTTCCGTTTTTATACATTGTTTGGATGATTTGGGTAATTTCGATGCCGATTTGTTTATATTGTTCTTTTTTCTCCGGACTTTCCAATCCGGTTTTGTCGGTAAACCGGATTGGCTTCCCGATGATTACTCTCACCCGTTTCAAAGAGCGCAAGATACGGTTGGTATTAATCAAAGCCACCGGAACTACCGGAGCTCCGCTTTTTAAAGCGAGCATCGCGGCGCCCGGTTGAGGTTTAAGCATAGTTTCAGGATTACCGAGGTTGCGTTTGCCTTCAATAAAGATTCCAACCGCGTGATTATGCTTTAATAAATCCAAGGACTTGGACAGCGCATCTCGGTCGCCGCGCCCTCTTTTAATGGGAATGGCGCCCCAAGCCTTAATTAAGGCGCTAACCAACGGGATGCGAAAAAGTTCTTCTTTGGCCACGAAAAAGATTTGACGGGGCATGGCGACACCGATCATCAAAGGGTCCCAATTACTGAGATGATTGGACGCGACGATCACCGGACCGGAACGGGGGAAATTTTCCTTTCCGATCACTCGATAACGGCATAATAATTTGAGTAGTAATTGAAAAAGAATCTTGCAGAATTGATAAAACACGGTAAATCTCCTTTATAGATTTGATTATGGTTTGTGTAAAGATGACTTTTCGGATTCGTTGCGAACCGGTTCAGGATATGACTATTTTAGCTTATTATGAACCACTTCTATAATAATAATCGGATTTTTTTGTATTTAGTTGGGTTCCGAATCAGGATCAAAGATCAGTAACAATGCTTTAACAGGAAAACCCGAAAGTCAAATCGAATTAGTGTATTGAGCTGTTGGTTGACGTATCCGACGTATCATTTGAGACGGAAGCGGTTAGCAGGTGGTTGCCGCCAAGCTTAGCGGCTTGGCGCAGAGCCGACTCTACGGCGTTTACTAATGTTTTTAAGTTTTTAGCCTGGTCCGGATAGCTGGCGATCCCAATTGAAACCGTAGCGGTTATTAGTTGGCCGTCGATATTGACCGGACTGGAGGACACCCGGTTTTTGATCCTTTCACCTAAAGCCACCGCTTCTTCCAAGGTAGTCTGGGGTAATATTATCATAAAAGTATCCCGGTCATAACGGGCAATCAAGTCGGAACTGCGGATGGTTTTCTTTAAGAGTTCGGCCAAATATTTAACATGCATAAATCCTTGGGTGTTTCCATAAGTGTGTTTAATCTTCCGGAAACAATCGGAGTCAACCATCATTAAACTGCAGGATTGTTGATAACGATCCGCTATTGCCAGACATTGTTCCAGTTGTTGGTAAAAATAGCGGAGATTGCCGACACCCGTTAAGTAATCATTCACGCACAGATTGGCGGTGGTTTTAAATAAATTGGCGTTAAAGATTCCGATGGCCGCGTATTCGCTCATGGTCTCCAGGATCAAGCGGTCGTCTTTGGACAACGGATTGGTTGGAGAATCGCTTAACAAAAAGATTACCCCGAGAAAATCCCCTTTTGAAAAGATGGGGGATGAAATAAGGAATTGATACTGTCCATCCAGAGGAGAAGCTGTTTCCATGATTTTGCCGTTAATTTTAAAAACAGCGATCTTGCGTTCGTTTAAAGAGCGACCGAGGAGTCCCGAATTAAGCTGAATTTCTTTACCGATCAGATTTTTGGGGATGCCTTTAGCGGCTTTGAGCCGGTAGATGTTGTCGCTTTCGAGGGTGATTAGCCCGCCGGCGTTGGATTTCATTAGTTCACTGGTTTTTTGGACGATTAAATACAGCAATTTTTCAAGCTCAAGTTCGCTGGTTATTTCTTTAGCGATTCGCGATAGTGTTTGGAGCCGGAACAGTTGGGTTTTGGATTCCTCTTTTTCAACCTGAATGGCGTTGAGTATTTTTTTGATCTTACATCCGATAATACTGATTAAAACGGCGAGCAAGTTAAAAATAAGCAACGATAAGTAAAAATATTGACGTTCCGTGGAGTCCAAGCGCGGGAAGACCGCGGCGGTATAGGATAGATTGACCAACAACGAAAGCAGAATACTGAAAAGATAGTCGCCGAAAAGGATATTAACGATTATTCCCACCAGATAAAGCAGGAACCCGCCGATGATCATTTTATCAAGGGAATGATAAAAACAAAACGAAACCAACAAGATCTCCAAGCAGGAAAGGATCATGTTTATATTGCGATAACCGGTAAATTTGGAACCGAACCAAACCAGCAATCCGTAAACCAAAAGAAACAAGGGAACTGATAGTGAAATTAAAGGACGAATCGAATCGGGTATCGGAAAGTTACGGATAACCAGCACATAATTCACGATGATGACCAGTCGGGCGATAAGGATTGACCGGTCGTTGTTGAAATAAAGAGTTTGAAATTTGGCAAATCGACGCCACGGTCCGGATGACGGATTTTTCGCCATTCCGAACACAACCTTTCCTTTTTTAATAAAACAAGGGATCAATTTTCTTAACCGATTAAGATCACTTCGTGAGGGTTTGAAATATTCCTGTCGTTTTTTTAATTAATTTTTAATATTAGAGGAGGTTTTAAAATGTATGACATTGCAATTATCGGCGGAGGTCCGGCCGGGCTCAGCGCCGCGGTAAATGCTTGCCGGCGCAATAAAAAAACAATTTTAATCTCAAAGGAGGAGCAGAGTTCAAAGCTTACCCAAGCCCATTCCATCGATAATTATTTAGGGTTGCCGGAGATTAACGGCGCCGATTTAGCCCGGAGGATGAAGGAGCACGCTTTGGGTTTGGGAACTGTTTTTCTAAAAGACGAAATCCAATCGGTATATCGTGACGGCCGTAATTTTTTCCTAACCGGTCGCGAGAATACGGTTGAGGCGGCTGCGGTTATTTTGGCGATCGGGATTGCCATCGGGAAAGAGATCGAGGGCGAAGCCGACTTCGTCGGCCGGGGAGTAAGCTATTGCGCAACTTGTGACGGTATGTTTTTTAAAGGAAAGACGGTGGCTTTGATCGGTTATATTCCCGAGGCTGAACGGGAAGTGAATTTTCTGGCGGAGATTTGCCAAAAAGTATATTTTTTGCCGCAGTATGGCTTTAAAGGGGAGCTGGATCCCAAGGTGAAACTGTGGAAAGGGAAACCGTTGCGAATTTCCGGAACTGAAAAGGTGGAGCTGTTGAAGACCGGTAACGGTGATTTGGCTGTTGACGGTGTTTTTATTGAGCGGGCCGGTCGTCCCGCCGATCAATTAATCGAGGGTTTAGAGATGGAAAACGGTTTTATAATTACCGATACCAACCAAGCCACGAATATTGAGGGTGTTTTCGCGGCCGGAGATTGCACCGGCAGACCTTGGCAGATTGGGAGGGCGGTCGGTCAGGGGCAAATCGCCGCCTTAGCGGTGGTAAATTACTTAGAAACGTGAGATTAGTTGTAATCGATACCGACATACCTTTCGAAGCTTGGCGAAAAAAATGGTATTTTTTTTATTACCTGCAATTACCGGTTGCTTTTAGTGTATCATCTATTGATATAATATTAATAAATCATTAAGTTTTGTTTAAGCTTTGGATTTATGTTTCCAAAGGATTGATAAGTTATTTAATAAAATGTGATAGCCTCGGAACCGCAAGTCGTGGAATCATTTTTCACGGCTTGCAACGTTTATTCGGTTATTGTAATACAATTACAGCAGAGGTGATACATTTGACTCAACCGGGATATGCGGGAAATGAAGAATTCAGTGATTATTCCAAGGCTTCGGTTTCCACTATGCCACCGGCTTGGGCCTCTAAAGCAATCTTTTATCAAATTTTTCCGGATCGCTTTTGCAATGGAGATCCGGAGAATGATCCGGAGAACAAAGTTGATTGGGATGCTCAACCCTCTTATTACAATTTTTTCGGTGGCGATCTGAAAGGGATTTTGAAACGGATCCCTTATTTGAAACAATTGGGAGTCACCGCGCTTTACTTGAATCCGATCTTCGATTCTCCATCCAATCATAAATACGATACCAGGGATTATCTTAAGATCGCGCCGGAATTCGGCGATTTATGGACCTTTAAACACTTGGTGAATCAACTGCATCAAGAGGGGATGCGGATCATTATTGATGGAGTTTTTAATCATACCGGCGATACTTTTTGGGCTTTTCAGGATGTTATCAAGCGGGGTGAACAATCCCGTTTTAAAGATTGGTATTATTGCCGGGAGTTCCCGATCATCCAAGGGGATTCCCCCAACTATGAATGTTGGTGGAATTTTGGGACCCTTCCCAAGTTGAACCATCAGAACCCGGAAGTGGTCCGTTATTTGCTTCGGGTGATTTCCTTTTGGACCAGCGTTGGGATTGATGGTTGGCGTTTGGATGTTCCCAATGAGGTTCCAATGGAATTTTGGAGAGTATTCCGGCGTTTGGTGCGGTCGATTAATCCGGAGGCTTATATAGTGGGCGAGATTTGGGATGATCCCCACGCCTGGCTTACCGGCGATACTTGTGACGCGGTCATGAACTATAAATGGCGGGAAGCGGTGATCCGCTATTTCGCCAACGGGGAGATTTCGGCCGAGCAATTCAGGATGGAGTTGGCGGCCAACCGTTCCAATCTGCCGTGGGAATTTGTGATCAGCGCTTACAATTTATTGGGCAGCCACGACACGCCCCGGTTTTTGACGGTTTGCGGTCAGGACCGGCGTAAGATGCAGGCGGCGTTGGCGTTTCAATTCACTTATCCCGGGGTTCCCGCTTTGTATTACGGGGATGAAGTCGGTATTTGCGGCGAAAAGGACCCGGACTGCCGTAAAACAATGCGGTGGCGCGAAGAAGAACAGGATCAAATTATTTTGGAAACCACCCGCAAACTGTCTGAATTACGGTGCCGGCATCAGTCGTTACAGACCGGTTCCTATCATGATCTGCACTTGGGAGACGGTTTGTTCGGTTTTGTCAGGACCGGTAGAGACGAGCAGATTTTGGCCTGTTTCAATATGACCAGGGAATGTCGGCTGTTGGAGACGCCCCACGAGTGGAGCAAGGGTTGGGAACCCATTTTTGCATTGGGGTGTGGTCTGTCGGGATTGAATTATCCGGAGATCCCTCCGTTGGGGGTCAGGATATTTAAGCGACGTTGTTAAGTGAAGGCATGAACAGATTTTATTTGACAGTTGGCTTGGTTTTGTGGTAAGATATCTGTTGCACGGATGGTGGGCGTAGCTCAGTTGGTTAGAGCGCCAGGTTGTGGCCCTGGAGGTCATGGGTTCGACTCCCATCGTTCACCCCAATAAAATGTAAGGATGAGGGACTGAGGTCCCTCTTTTTTTGACCAAGATTTAATTGATTCTTCGGATTCCGCGGATGGTCGTTACTCAGGGTTAAAATTAGGAAGAATTAGATGACGGATCGAAGTCATTAAAAATATGGTTGATGATAAACTATCTATGGTGCGATATCCTTTGCGCATTTACATACCGGGGGGCTTTATTGATGCGGAATATTGTGAATTGGCAAGTTTTCGTCCTAACCTTCAGCACTTTATTCATTGCGGAGATGGGAGACAAAACCCAACTGGCTGTTTTTACATTGGTCGCTGATTCGAAACAGCCGTTCTCAGTCTTCTTGGGCGCTAGTTTGGCTTTGGCGGTGGTTACCTTAATCGGGGTCATTTTTGGGGGGATTGTCACTAAGTTGGTTCCGCCTCACTATCTAAAAATCAGCGCCGGGATCTTATTTGTGGGGATCGGATTGTATACGCTGTGGGAAGCTTTCGCCGGGATGGCGGGTTAAAGATTTGTCCCGCGTTCCGCGTTCAACGTTCCGCGTTTTTACCGCTTTGCCAATGAAGCAACCCCAAGCGTAAGTCTTGAAACTAGAAATTCGGGATAGGCTTATAACCAATACAATAGGCTTGGAACTAAGTACCCGAGACTTAACTCGGAATGATAGGCTTGGAACCATAGGCCATAAATCAAACCCGGAACTCGGAACGCGGAACCCGGAACGATAGACTTGGAACACTAGGCCATAGATCAAACCCGGAACGGTAATAAGAACTTTGGATCAACGCATATTTTACATATTTTTTTCGATTACTTAGCACACTATAAAAAATACCGTTGGGAGTTGAGAATGTCGTGGATCGATTAGCTTTGGTTTTGGTGATCATCGGCGCTTTAAACTGGTAGTTAATCGGATTATTTCGTTATGATTTGGTTGCCAATTTGTTTGGAGGCCAAGCCGCCCCGTTTAGCCGGATTATTTATTCTCTGGTAGGATTGGCGGGGCTTTACTGTATTAGTTTTCTCTTTCGGGAAAGGGAGAAAGCGGGGAATGTTTGAGGAGCGGAAGCTCCTTTTTTTTGCGGGTAAATCCGGCTCAGACAGCTCCCTTTCCATATTGTGAGTTTTTCAATATCAATATTAAATAATATAGCGGCATGCCCGAGACTCCAATAAAGAAATTAATTTGCTATTCTTTGTGAAAAAATTGCCAAACTATTGGAAAAATATATATTTAAGTGGGATTGTGTCTAGTCTAGTTCGCAATTTTCCATCGGGACCGCCTAAGCTAAGCTGCTTTCCTCCTGGCTATGATTTGCTGAATAATGTCTTTTTTAATATAGCATCTAGAGGTTTCCCAATCCTCTG
>JAAYHS010000050.1 GCA_012735315.1 Bacillota bacterium
CAGCTTGTCCAATTGATTCTTTATAGCGCTTTGATTAAGTTGTATAATATTATCCATGGGAGCCTCCTTTTGGTATTTTGTTGTCTTTCCAACTTCAAATTTACCATTTTGGAGGTCTCCCTGTAAAATGTGCGCAATTTATTATACGTTATCCTTGGATCTTCAGGTAAACTGCTTCTTCACTTTCCGACTTAAAGCATCGTAACCATATAAAGAAGGCCACCAAGGTGGCGGCCATAATATCGACTATATTTGAAGTAGCCTGAATTTAATTAATAATTTAGTTACATTTTTCCCTCTATACGTATTTGCTCCTTCCATCTTCTAAGCCTTATTTCCATCCGTTCCGACTCTTTTAATAAGCTTTTACTATATAATAGATGTTCAAATTTTTTCTCATTTGAATAAGGCTTATACTCTGTTGGATCCAATTCGGTTTTAGAACTTTCGATAATCGCTCCTTTTAAATGAGCGATTGGGTTAAATAATTTTTCTGCATTTCCTTTGAAAAAATTGTCAGGCTTGTCCAAATTTATAGAAATATATTCCCTAAACACCTCTTCATGTCTACTTAATTTCAACTGATGTGCTGGTATGAATAGTTGACCATCATTATCAGTATAATACATTTCCTGTACTACATTTCGATAATATAACGGATCAATGAGCGGTATCCCTAAGAATGTTCTTTGTCTCACTGTTTCAATTTCGTAATATACTAAAGCATTCGATACTGGTTTATTATCGAATGAATCAATTACTATTAAATTGACCGAACGTACCGTTTCATTTTTAGAAAAAATAAAACCTGTCGATATCAATAATAACGCAAAAACTAATGGAATAAAAATTATCAAATTTAGTTTCATGAATTATTACAAGTCCCTTCCTTAAATCTACTTAAATATTCTATAGTGTCTTTTTTAGCCTCATGATACCTTGCATTTGGATCACCACGATAACCAGGGTTATCCGCTTCTTTTCCTCTTTCATTTAAATGAGTATAATATTCATACCCGAATATACTTTCTTTACTAACATACCCATCTTTTCCATCTATATGGGCGCTAATATCTTGGATTGCGTGTAAACCTTTACCCAGTTCTTCTAATGCCTTATCCTCATGATATGATGCTCTAATATCATTTACAAAATCAACGATTCCACCAAAAAAGCCATCGTGTCTTGTTTCCCTTAAATCATCCGCTTTATTTTGATGTTCAATCGCATTTGCTAAATGTTCTTCTGCTCGTTCCCTTCTAGAATCATCTGCAGCATTTGAAGGCGTATGCGTTTCGGTCGGATTTGGATTATTAGTATTAAAATGATAACTTTGATCGCCAATAAGCGGTAATGGATTAGTTCCTAAATCGTAATCAACAGCATTACAAGCCGAAGCAATTTTTTCTGCTTCATCTGGATCAAAACCAACCTCTTGAGCCCATTCTTTTGTCCCGCCATATTCTTCACTACCATAATGGATTCTTGAATCCCATAATCCAAGAGTATCAATGAAGTTTAACGGATCCCCATTGCAATACTGATACCAATTTTCTTTACTCTTTATTAAGTCCTCCGTCATCCACCGCATCGTCCTTGGGTCATAATCCCGGTAGGCGAAGGAATAAACCCCTAACTCCGGTTGATACCGCTGCCCGGTAAAACCATATACATTACCCGGATGTCCTTTACCGGGGGAATTATCCTCAAACTTACCCTCATAAGCTTTACCCCAAACATCATACTGATACCTTTCCTCTACCTTTCCATTTTTAGTGGTCAGCATCACAACCGACCTTAAGACATCGTGGTGGTAGAAGCTAATATCTTGGTGATGACCCCGTCCGTGATGGTGTTTATGAGGTTCATCAATTTGTTTTGAGGCAAGTAAAAATCCGTTTCCATAATAATATTCTTTGACCCGATCAATTTCTCCTTTAACCCCGTGACGCCCATGTTTCTTTAGGTCAATCTGATACTCGGTCAATACGTTCAAGCCCAGGCCGTTATAGATGTAATATTCAACTTCAGTCTCTTTTTTACGTTCCGGATCGATCGATCTCTTTCTTCACCCTCCGGCCTAGAGCGTCATAACTGTATGTAACAGTCTCCTTCTCCCTCCAGCAGTTCATGGGGTGTTTGATTTTATCCTCAAACTTAACCAGCCGGTTTTCATAGTTGTACTGATAGTCGATATGGCTCTTGCCCAATACTTCTTTGATCAGATTGCCGTTCGGATCGTACTGATACGTCCTATTTCCCACTTGGGTCAACTGGTTCGCCGGGTTGTACCGGTAGTCGATCTCGCCCCAGCCGTTCCGTTTCTGAATCTTCCAAAACATAATTCTCCAAAAAAGGAATCCCCACTTTCATACCGAATCATTACAATGTTTTGAAGGGTGAAAAATCAACGTATTAAATATTAAATAAAATATGTTCATTATATTTGGAGGAAAAATAATGAAACGATTATTATTATTCTTGTTACTCATCGCTTGTCTATCCGCTTCCATATCCGCAGCCGCTGATTTCAACAAATTCTTCGTTTGCGACCAAATTCAAAATGCGGTAGAGGTCTACGACGCTACCGGTCTGAAACGAATCAGTTCCTTTAAAACCGGTCCCAAACCGGCCCGGATCGTCAACAACCCGCATAACGGCGGATATATTCTTATGTATCGAGGGGCGAAGAATACTCCCGGAGGGTTGACTTTTTTAAACTCAATCTATAAAACCACCGGTTCCAAAAAACTCCCCGGTATCGTCGTTCAGGACTTTTATCTCAAGGATAGCGGCCTCTGGTTATTGTTCACCGTCGCTTCGGACAAAAAAATTACCGTATCCAACCTGATTTGTTACGATCTCAAAAACCAAGAAACCAATACTATTCCTTTGAACGGCCCTCCCGCGGTTTACCGGTTTAATGAAGACCGCACCGAACTGGCCGTGGGGACGCTCGGCAATTCCGAAAAAAAAGTCCCGGCGGAACTGGTATTGATCGACTTGCTCCAAAATAAAGTCCGAAGCTTCCCGGTCTCTGCCAACCCCGGAGCGATCTTTAACACCGCTTCCGGTAAAATAGCGGTCGCCTGCGGCGGATTCCGCAACAGCCAAAGATATCCTTCCAAACTTTTACTTGAAACGACCGACAACGCCGAATTCGCCAAACTTCACTGGATCGACCCCGTCACCGGCGAGACCGAAGTCACGACTTTGGGCTACTCGCCGCTCTTAATCGATCAGGACCGGGACGATCCGGATACGTTCTACGCGGTTTGCGCCAATGTTTACGGAGATCCCAACGAAGAACAACGGGGCATAACCCTGGGCAGTGTTTTCAATCCGGACCTTGATCGGCCCGCCGCCACTTTTTATAAAATAACTTCCGCCCAAATCGAAGCCGCCCTGGAACTTCAAAACCAGCCCGGCCGTTTAATTCAGGCTTCATCCGGCACCGTGTGTCTTCAGGGAGAAAGCGACCTTTACATCATTGACGTTTCGGGCCTCGTCCCCAAGTTACTCGATTATAAGCACGACAAATCGATCGATCAGTTTTTAATCAACAACGACGGAACCATCGGCTACCTTTCCAACTCCAACAGTAATTACCTGAACATCATCGATTTAAAAACCGGTAAAGAAATTAAAACCCTTAAAATCAGCGACTCGTTTTACATCGGAAAATTGTTTCTCAACTTTTTCGGTTCGGGGTTTCCTCCGGTGATTCAACCGGACTCCGTCAAACCCATTACAACGACCAATCCTTCTGAAAACTTGAGAATGTTCTTTTCCCAAGACGGTTCGGTTCTCTATATATTGGCCGGCGCTCCCGAGGTCTGCGTGGTTGATCTCCAAACCAATACCGTCAAATCGGTGATTAAATTTAACGACACCCAATATGGGATCCACCCGACGCCCGACGGTAAAAGAATCGTCGTTGCCGCCGAGAATGGTTGGCATCTGCTGGATCCTTCCCGAACGAAACCCGAGTTCAGTCTGGCCTTTAGTCTCGAGGAAACCGAACAAGGGCCGGAAAATGGTTATTACAGCCCCAACGGCGACCTATTGGTCATCCCCTTTAAAAACTATCTCTACCTAATCGACCCTATCCGGGGCGTCTCTTTAGGAAAAACCCGCACCAAAGCCATTGCGCCCCTTATCGTCTGGCCGGAATGATAAATAGGCTAAATTAAAACCGCTCGTTGCCAAGTCGAAATAAGATTTTAACCATGAAAAATGAAAGACAAAGCGGAAAACAAAAAGACTTCCTAAAATAAAACAAGGAAGTCTTTTAATTAAATAATGTTTTATCCAATTGCCAATCCCGTCTATAAAAAGCCTTTCAGCTACACCGGTTAACGATACCGTGTGTAATCTACGCCATCCGCGTCATTTGCAATATCTGCGTTATCTGCGCCATCTGCGTTGTCTGCGATACCTGCGTCATCCGCGTCATCAGCGTCATCAGCGCCATCAGCGATATCTGTGGTCTAGCGCTCATCCGTGGTCAAAGCCAGGTCCACGATCTCCTGAACCGTTTCCACCGGGACCACTTTAATGTCATCCAAATCTCCGGGAACATCTTTCTCATTTTCCCGCGGCACAAAGACCGTCTTTACCCCGGCTTGCCTGGCGCCGTAAATCTTCTCCAAAACGCCGCCGACCGCCTTGACTTTACCTTGAATCGAAACCTCGCCGGTAACCGCAATATTTTGAGTTATCGGCCTTCCGGTCAGACAACTGATCACCGCCAAGGTGATCGCCGCCCCGGCGGAAGGACCGTCGATCTTCCCGCCGCCAATCACATTTACATGCACGTCATAATTGGATAAATCAATCCCCGTGATCAAACGCACCACCGAGGTTGCATTGAATACCGAGTCCTTGGTCATACTGCCCGCAGTCTCGTTAAATCGCAACCTGCCTTTGCCTTTCTCGGCGGCGGGGAAACAAACGGCCTCAATCTCCAGCACCGAGCCGACAAAACCGCTGACTCCCAAACCGAAAATTTTTCCGATCTCCTTCCGTTCCGACGCCTTGATCGTCACATAAGGCGACATCCGCCCGATTTGAAGAGTCTCATAGAGATCGGCTTTCGCGATCTCGATTCCCTCAAATGTTAATAACCGGTCTTTGCATTTGTATAAAGCGATCCCGTAAGCATCGGCCAAAACCCCGGCCGCTTTCCGGCCTTCGATGGTGTATCGGCTGATTATTTCGGGGATTTCGGGATCAATTTTAACATTCAACCGTTCCGCCGCGTTAATCACAATTTGCTGAATATCGGACTGATCCAAAGGTTCAAAAAATACTTCGGCGCAACGGGAACGAATCGCCGGGCTGATCTCCGAAGGGTCCCTGGTGGTGGCGGCGATTAAAATGAAATCCGCCGGAGCGCCCTCGGAAAACAATTTTTTGATATACTTGGGCACATTGGAGTCATTGGGATCATAATAAGCCGAATCGAAAAATACCCGCTTATCTTCAAGCACTTTAAGGAGCTTATTTTGGAGCATCGGGTCCATCTCGCCGATTTCATCAATAAACAGCACTCCGCCATGGGCTTCGGTTACTAAACCCAGTTTCGGCTCCGGAACTCCTCCTTCCGCCAAATCTCGTCGCGCCCCTTGGTAAATCGGATCGTGGACCGAACCTAACAGCGGATTGGTAACTTCTCTGGGATCCCAACGCAGGGTAGTGCCGTCAACTTCAACAAAAGGCGCCTCCTCTTTAAAGGGAGTAAACTGCAACTTTTTGGCCTCTTCCAGCACTAACCTGGCCACCGTGGTTTTGCCTACCCCCGGGGGTCCGTAAAGAATCACATGTTGCGGAAAGGGGGAGGCAATTTTACCGAGCAAAGCTTTGATCGCCCGATCCTGTCCGACCACCTGCTCCAGATTGGCCGGCTTTAAAGTTTCCATCACTGATTTTGAAAGGCTGACCTGGTCCATCTTCTCAAGATCGGCCAGTTTCTTTAAAGTATGAGGATTGTCCGGACCGGCCGATTCTTGGATGATTTGAAACTTAATCTCTTTTAAATATTCTTCATGCCGTTGCTGCATCCGTTCGGCGATCTTCTTTTCGAGTTTATCCTCAACCGTACGGCGCGCGATCAAATCGGCAATCTCATCTTCAATTTCATTTAATGCTTCGGAAAGCTCCTTTCGAGAGGGCGGACCTTCGATGGTCGGGTCTTCAAATACAATTCTTTGTAAAGCCAAAACCCTCTCTTCAAGGACTTCGGAGCGCATTAACTTCAAAGCCTCCAGTTTTCCGGCCTTTAAGATCAACTTATCCGAACCATATAAATTGGAAAGCAGGGCAAAAACCGCCGCCACCTGTCGTGATAACTGTTCTTCATCTTGAAGGCGGTCATGCAAGGGAACGACAAGTTCATTTTGCTTAGCCCGCACCGAAAGCTTTTTTAATAAATTCTTCATTAAAAACCCCTTCCCAAAAATTAAAAAACCCTTAAAAAAGGCGCTCAAAAACAGCCGTCCCAACCGTTAACCATTACTCAATCTCAAAGTTCATTATTCCATTAACTAATTTATTCGGCGACCACATTCACATAAATCTCGGCAACGATTCCTTTATAGAGGTGAACCTTTACTTGATGCCTGCCAAGATTCTTAATCGCCTCCTCCAGCTCCAGCTTTCTCTTATCCAACTCAATCTTGGTTTTTTGATAGATCGCATCAGCCAAATCCTTCCCGGTAATCGAACCGAATAAACGACCGCCCTCGCCGGTTTTGGCCTTAAGATCGATCTCCAACCCGTTAAGGCGGCTCGCCAATTCTTCGGCTTCCTCTTTTTCTTTCTGTTCCTTCATAGCGGTTGCCGCTTTTTGATCGGCTAAAACTTTTAAATTAGCGGCAGTGGCCTCAATAGCCAATCCCTTCGGCAATAAATAGTTGCGGGCGTAACCATCGGCCACCTCTTTAATATCGCCCTGTTTACCCAAAGCGCGAATATCCTGCTTTAAAATCACTTTCATGGTAATCACCAACTTTCTCAATTCTCCAAGATCTCCACCGCTTAGTAGTCGGGACAAAAAAGTCGGACGTTTTCGCGGATACTTCAAAGCCTACCTTAAATTTACAGACTTCTTTTTCCTGTCTCCTCTAGGATTCTAAGCCGCGTTTGCTTCAATCCCAATATTGCTTGCGTTCCTTCACGTATTGTTGAAGATTGGTGACATCCCCGTACCACTCTTCGATCTCATGTTTTTGCATCTCCGAGGAATCCAACAATTTTTCGATTCTGGCGTCCACTTTAAGATATGAAAAACCGAGACGTTTGCCCAAAAAATAACAGCCCATAATTAAACCGGCTAATCCATCCAGAATAGCCTCTTCGTTATTTTTAATCATCGCTTTGAAAAGCGCGCCGATACCGGTGAGCAATTCGGCTTTAAGCCATTCAATAATCCGCACATTCTTAACGATATTCAGATCCGAGTTGTTAGAAGACATCAAGCGGTTCCTCCTTCAACCCAATCTATTCTCTACTGAGTCGATTTTTCCTGCGCGTCAATTTTGGGATAATTCCTTCCCGGCTTTAACCGGACGATTGCCGGGATTTAATCGAAAAGTCCGCTCAATTCCAACATAGCCCGGTAGCAAAACCGCAGCAACGGGATTTACCGTATTTATTGATAAAAAAGAGGCCATCGGCCTCTTATTCACTGGTATAAGGTAGTAACGCAATCTGTCTTGCCCGCTTGATTGCATGGGTAAGCTGCCGTTGGTGAATGGCGCAATTACCGGAAATGCGCCGCGGCAAAATTTTACCCCGTTCGGTAATGAATCTTTTAAGTCTGGCCGTTTCTTTATAATCAATGGTTTCCACTTTATCCACGCAAAAAGAACAAACCTTTTTGCGCGTTCTACGTCCGGCTTTAGCGGAAGTATCCTTATCTTTTTCATTTCGTGCCAATTAAACTCACCTCGCCGAAATCTTAGATTAGAATGGAAGATCGTCAAGATTGATACCGTCAAAATCATCGCCATCATTAACGCCGCTATCGATATTGGAGCCGCTATTGCTTTGACTGTCGTCACGGTTACGATCTAAAAACTGGACAAAATTGGCAACAACTTCGGCAACACGCCGTTTCTGTCCATCCTGAGTTTCATAGCTGCGGATCTGCAAGCGGCCTTCAACCGCCACCAGCCTTCCTTTTTTAAGGTAGTTGGCGCAAAGTTCGGCCTGCTTCTGCCAGGCGACTATCCGAATAAAATCCGTCTCCCGTTCGCCTTGTTGATTAGTGGTCGGTCGATTCACCGCCAAATCAAAATTGGCCACCGCTACTCCATTGGGAGTATAACGAAGTTCAGGGTCTCTCGTTAACCGGCCGATTAAAACAATATGGTTCATAACGATCTCCTCATTACTCTTCTTTTTTGACTAGTAAATGACGTAAAACGTCGTCATTCAGTTTCAAAATCCGTTCCAATTCTTGGGCTGCGCCGCTGGGAGATTTAAAATACATCAATACGTAATACCCTTCGTTTTTGTCGTTAATTTCATAAGCGAGTTTGCGTTTTCCCCAACGCTCGGTTTTTACGATCTCGCCGCCGTCGTTCTTAACGACATCCTCGAAACGGGCGACTGCAGCGTCGATGTTCTCCTCGTCCAGCTCCGCATCTAAGATATACATGACTTCATAATCGCGCACCCGAATCACCTCCTCCCTTTGGACTAAACGGCTCCGACGCATCGGAGCAGGGAAGTCACCATAGCATTATACACTTTTCACCCAAAAAATTCAAGGATAATTTAATCCGTTTTAGCGCCGAATTCACTAGTAATTATGAGGTTATTATCACCGACGCGCAAGTTATGTCAAATTAGCCAAAAATGATAACCCGGCTATTCATTGACCGGATCGGGAAACATCGATTTCACAATCGACTTAACCGCCTTTTCAAATTTCGGCCGGGGCAGCATTACCACCCGCCCGCACTTCAGACACTTGATCCGAAAATCCATTCCTACCCGAAGCACTTCCCAGTCGGTTCCGCCGCAAGGGTGAACCTTGCGCATCCTTACAATATCACCGATATAATATTTCAAGCGATCACCCGTTTCCTGCTTGAATTCCGTTTATGCTCGTTTGATTATGTCTAGTGCCGCGCTGATAAGTCCACCGCTCGGCGGCATATTTCTTTTTCGCCAGCGAATTCGCCAACTCAAGTTCAGCTCCGTTTAAATCACCGGCTTCAAACGGGAAACCGTATAATTTCTGAAAACTATCGCTGATTTTTAACGCTAATTCTGAGGGTTCCAGGTTAATCCCCAGTTCTTCCAGACAACAAATCTTCGCCCGGAGCATATTCATATACGCCGCCGAAGAATCATCGGGAAGATTTAGCACCGCTCCCAAATCCGCGGCTGAAAACCGGATCAGGATTGAACCGTGTTGCAAAAAAGCATTTTGCCGCCTTAATTGGGCGCTACCGATTAACTTGCGGCCGTTAACCGTTATTTCATACCAAGAAGGCGATTCAAAACAAGCGCCGGTAGTCCCTCTTTTAGCGGCGCCCTGATTCAACTCGGCCTCGACTCCCAAACTCCGCAAAGCCTCGATGAAGGCTCTGGAAATAAATAAATAAGACTCGATCAAACTATCGGGGAAACCTTCTTTTACTCCGGCGATCACCGAATAGGTCAATTCCCGGTCATGCAGCACGGCCCGGCCTCCGGTATTTCTTCTTACCAACCCATAGCCTTTTTGCCGGATTACGTCGATTTTAATTTCTCGTTCCAAGTCCTGAAAATAACCGATTGATAACGTTGGCGGGGACCATCCGTAAAATCGAAGCGTCGGAGGACTAATACCCTCCAAATAGCGGATAAAAATCGCTTCGTCAACCGCCATGTTCCATGCCGGATCGGCTATTTGATAAGTTAATACTCTCCAAGCAGTCATTTTTCGCCGATTAAAGCCGCATAAGCCTCCGGTGTCAATAAGGCGTCAAATTCCTTGACATCTTCGGGTTCAATAATCGCAATCCACCCTTTTCCGTAAGGGTCCTGGTTGATAAATTCCGGACTATGTTCCAGACTATCGTTTACCTCCATTATTTCACCGCTTACCGGCGCATAAATCTCGGAAACCGCTTTGACGGATTCGATGGTAGCAATGCTTTCCTTGGCTTTAACTTTTTCTCCCGCAGCGGGTAGATCGATAAACACCACATCGCCTAACTCGCGTTGGGCATATTCCGTTATGCCCACGATCACCCTGTCCGCCTCAATCTTAACCCATTCATGTTCAGTAGTATATTTCAAATCTTTCGGTAACATCTATTTACCTCCTTTTTAAACCCGCCTAAATATCCGACGCTTACCGAACTTACCTTAATTGGGTTCATCGCTTTGCTTTACAATTGTGTATTATCTGGAGACTCAATTTTTAAAAACATAAAAAATTTGGAAGTTAACTTTACCGGAATAATAGCCGGTCTCAAAATCTTTTCGACGACTCTCAGCAGTTTCCTCCCTCTAATTATCCTGAAAAAGTTTATTTTTAAGAAGAAGTTTCGGCTCAGAAACCCAATCAACCGTTCCTTTTGCTGTCTTTGCGCTAACCACCGCATACTAAAGCGTCGGTGAGAATTTTGGGGACACTCCGATTGCGACTGGTCGGGGACAAGACACGTTGAATTTTTCCCCTTCATATAATAAATTATTTCGGCTTGGAAAGGGGGGGGTATTATTTGTTTAAAGTATTAGAAACCATCTTCAGCCCTTACTTAAAAAAAAGGGGGAAAACCGTGATCCTGATCTGGCGCAGAAAAAAAGCAGCCCTCTAACCTAATTTTTAAAAAACCATGGCCAACGCCATGGTTCTATTTTATGGTCTTTTACTCATCTTTACTCAACCCAGGTCTGAAAAAAACATCAATCCTTTCCGGATATTTTTTCATATTTAAGAACCGTTTCCAATAGCCAACCACTATCGCCGTCCTCAGGTTTGCTCCGGGAAAGGTCCCTTAAAGCATGCATTCGGACTCTAACCGACTTGCCAAAGACGGCATTTCTTATTAATAATGATCGTTTTTTAGCGCCGTTTAATTTTTTGATCATTTTCTCCTACCGCTTAAAAACCTTAAATAATGAGTTTCTTTATCATGTAAAACAAGATTGACATTTTTGGTATCAAATATACATTTTTCTAGGCAGGAATTATTCTGGGGTTGCAGAAATGTTTTTTATCGATTATGTTATGTCACGATTTAGGAAGGGCTACAAATGTCGCATAAAGTCCATGGGTTAAACCCCGTTGCTCACCTCGGCAGATATATATCCATCGGGCTATTCCGGTTGGGAGAATTCGTTCAGATTTATTTAAAAAGTTTTAAGGCGATTGTTACTAAAACGATCTTTTGGAAAAACGCCGTCGTTCAAATGGAGTTAATCGGTATTAATTCGTTGCCGATCGTGATCATTATCTCCTTATTTACCGGAATGGTTTTTTCATTGCAAATCGCGAAAATCTTCGCCACCTTCGGTCTGACTTCGCAATTGGGACAAGGGCTGACTTTGGCTTTCGCCCGGGAATTAGCGCCGGTCTTAACCGGGGTTGTCGTCGCCGGTCGCGTCGGCTCCTCAATCGCGGCGGAAATCGGTTCAATGAAAGTCACCGAACAAATCGAAGCTTTGGAAACCTTGTCAACCGACCCCATCGATTATCTGGTAGCGCCGCGAATATTGGCCGCCGGACTAATGCTTCCGGTATTAGTTACTTTCGCCAACCTAGTCGGTATCGCCGGCGGAGTCGTAATGGCCGTTTATTACGCCAGCATACCTCCGGCCGATTTCGCCGACGGCGTATTAACCTTCGTCACTTTTTGGGATTTTGCCGGCGGTTTGATTAAAGCCTTCTTCTTCGGTTTAATCATTGCCGGGGTAGGAACCTACAAAGGTCTAACCACCGAAAACGGCGCGGTAGGGGTCGGTAAAGCGACTACCGAATCGGTCGTAGTCGCTACCATCATCATTTTCGTCATTAATTATTTCTTATCGATGTTTCTCTATGATTTATAATCCGATATGCTAGGGGAGCGCAAGATGGCGATCATTTCATTGCATAACTTAGATTACGAGATCGACGGCCAGGTGATTTTAAAAGATATTAACCTTGAGTTCAAAGAAGGGGAGACTTTTGTGATCATGGGTCCGAGCGGGTGCGGTAAAAGCACCTTGCTGCGGCTAATCATGGGACTGGCGCAACCTACCGCCGGCTGGATTGAAATTGACGGCGCCATCACCAGTCACCTTTCCAAAAATGACTGGCGACTCCTCCGCCGTAAAATGGGGATGGTGTTTCAATCGTCCGCCTTATTCGACTCGATGACGGTCTTTGATAATGTTGCCTTCGGCCTACGCCGCGCCAAAACGTCCGAATCCTTAATTGAAAAACGCGTTTATGAAGTATTGTCCATCGTTGGACTTGACCGGAGCGTCGCCCAAAAGATGCCCGCCGATTTAAGCGGCGGTATGAAAAAAAGGACCGCCATCGCCAGGGCGATCGCCTTTGAACCGCCTATTCTGTTATACGACGAACCGACCACCGGTTTGGATCCGATTATCGCCGATACCATCAATGATTTGATCGGCGAACTCCAAGACAGACTAGGAATTACATCAATCGTAGTCACTCATGACATCACCAGCGCGTTAAAGATCGCCGATCGGGTCGGCTTATTGTATGAAACAAATTTAGTCGAAGTTAGAGAACGAGCAGATTTGAAAAATACCGAACACCCGCTGATGAAGGAATTTTTGAAAAATTTTCAATTAGCGATCTAGCTCCGGAAGATTAGGAGGATTTTCATGGTGATCAATAGTCCTGAAACAAAAGTAGGTCTGTTTACTTTAGCCGCTTTATTTATTCTCGGCGGAGTTTTTTTCTGGCTGAACGGTTTGGAACTTTTTCAACCAGGCTACGAGTTGGAAGCGGTTTTCGACCGAATCGAAGACTTACGGCCTGGAGCGCCGGTCAAATTGCAAGGCGTCGATGTCGGCCGGATCAGCCGGATCTATTTTGAGAACTATAAAGTCATCGTCGAAATGCGGATTCGACCTCAATTTGAGATTCCCCGCAATGTAGTGGCGATAATCGCCACCGCCGGAGTGGTCGGAGATAAGTACCTTGAACTCATTCTGTTGGAACCGGGGGAGACTCCGGGTGACGAAACTCGAATTAAAGGTAAAAATCCCCATACCATGGACCAGTTTTATGAGACCGCTTCCGAAGTAATCAATTCGATTAAGCAGATTGCCAAATCAGTTGAAGCGCTAACCGCCGATCGCGAGATGCACCGCCATTTAAAAAGTTCATTGGCCAGATTTGACCGAATTTCCAAAAACCTCGAAAGCATAACCGGCAGCCCTGAAATGCTTCAAATAATTCAAAAAGCGGCTCTGGCCATGGAGCAATTGAATCGAGCGACTATAATCGCCAATCGCTTTTTGGAACAAATCGAGGCCAATGGAGAAACAGCGGCTGACATCAAGGAAACTTTAGCCAATGCCGAAAAAATTTCGGCCAACCTTGATCAATTTACCGCGTTGATGGTGAAAAACGGTCCCGAGCTGGAATTATTAATTAAAGATGCGCGTCAAACCTTACAAACCATTAATCAGGCGGTCATTAAGATTAACGAAGCCCTTGAAGGGTTATCCGGAACGGAGGATCCTTCCCAAGTTAAACAAAGTATTAAAGCCGCCGTTGAAGCGGCGGGTAAAATCTCCAAATATGTAGAAGCCTTTGAGGAATTTAAAATTGAAAACAAAGTCGGAGCCGGGCGCCGGGACCCGACCGGGCTAATCGTCAATTACCAAATGGACATTAATTTGAACCGGGAGCGAAAACTCCTTTTGGGAGTGGAGGATATCGGCGCCGCTAATCTCGCCTCCCTTCAAGTAGGGCTAAAATACCCTTCCGCGCTCGGCAGGTTCGGCTTGTACCGCAACGAAGTGGGTTTGGGTCTTGATTACCTTCCCACCCCAAACTTGACTTTAGGGGTTGATCTTTGGGATACCGAATCGACCAATATCGGGCTTTCCTCTTCGTATCAATTCAATGAAGACTGGGCCGTCAAATTTTCGGCTTCCCAAAACTTTGATACTACCGATCGTACTTGGGCGGTGGAGTGTTGGCGCAAGTTTTGAATTCGAGGCGGACTATCCGTTGACAGACTGGCGCGCTTTCTCCAATTCCTGAACCAGCAACGGGACTACCAGAGCCAATCCCATGATTTTAAAAACTTCTCCCAGCAGCATAAAGGGCAAACCCGGCAAAATCGCAGCCAAAACCGCCAATTCCGAACCGAAAAAAACCGCGGCCAACGGAATATAACCGAGTCCAAACAGATAGATAACCGTATCTCCAATTAACGCCGCCGTTATTACATTGAGATAATCGCGGCGAAACCATTTTTGACGGTAAACAAATCCGCTTAAATAGGCGGCGGGAATAAACCCCAAGATAAAGCCGAAGGACGGTTTAAACAAATACCCGATACCCCCTCCTCCCGCGAAGACGGGGAATCCCAGCAAACCCATTAACAGATATAACGCCGGAACCAGCCAACCAATCCTCGTCCCCAACACCAAACCGGTCAACAGCACCGCCATGGTCTGCATCGTGATCGGCACCGGTCCTACGGATAGACTCAACCGGGCGCTAATCACGACGACCGCGCCCATCAACGAGATTAAGACCAATTCAAAGGTTTTTCCCCTAACACTTAGTTCATTATTTTTCATGATCATTACTCCATGTTCTCAATTATTTCTCCGGCATAAATCCTAAGCAACTCTCCCGAGCTTTCCTTCAGCCACAGGCTGCCGTCACCATCGAGATCAACCGCTTCTCCGGTTACCGTCCGATGATAGCCTTGGTTGACGCGGACCGCTTTCCCCAAGGTGGCCGAATAGGACTTGGCATACTCGATTATCTTCGCTAACCCTCCGTTGCTTAAAGCAGCGTAGTTTCCTTCGAAAACGCTTAAAAACTCTTGTAAAATCGGTCTCCGGGATAATTCGGAACCATGAATCATTCTCAATGAGACAGCCGACTGTTTTAGTTCCGGAGGAAAATCATCCTCTTCCTGGTTGACGTTTAATCCCAATCCGATAATTAAGTAATTCACTAAATCAGCTTCTCCGTTAACCTCGGCCAAAATACCCGCCAACTTCCGGTCCTGATAAACCAGATCATTGGGCCACTTAATTAAGACCCGGATTCCAACGGTATCGTAAATGGCTTTAGCCATACTGACCGCGGTCAAAATAGTCATTCCCGCCAAATCGGCGGCGCTTATTTTCGGCCTGAGGATCAAACTGAACCACAGACCTTTGCCCCTCGTCGAAACCCAACTGCGTCCCAGCCTGCCCCGGCCTTGAGTCTGAGACTCGGCCAATACCAAAGTCCCTTCCCGGGCGCCGTCAACAGCCAATCTTTTAGCCAGACGGTTGGTGGAGTCAACCACATCTTGGTAATGAATATCCCGTCCAAAACGCTCGGTTTTTAAGCCGTCCCTGATCTCAAAGGGGTTTAAATCCGGGATACCAACCAGACAATAACCATTTCGGGGAGCGGATTCAATCCGGTAGCCCATTTCCCGAAGTTGGTTGATCCGCTTCCAAACGCCGGCTCTGGTAATCCCGGAAAGACGCGCCAATTCTTCACCGGAAACCCACTTTCCCCGGCAGTCTTTTAAAACTTTAATTATTCGCTCCACTGTCTCACCACCGGTCAAATTATAAATTAATTTACGATTGATTGTCAACTAATTTTATAACTTTGGTTTACAATTCTGAAAGCTAAAAAATCTTATAAAGCGATCGTTCGGCATATTAGCGATTGAAGCCGAATAATTTTCAACTCTACATACACACTCTTTTAGCGGCCTTCATCCTCTTCTTATAAAGCAAAACGGTCGCTGATACGACCGTTGACAATCTTTCTTGAATTTTTTTAATTTTTACCGGCAAATTCGGTTCTCGGCATCAACATGGACTATCTTCGGCGCCCAATCCCGTAAATCCTCATCCTCATAATCGCCGTAAGCGATGATA
>JAAYHS010000051.1 GCA_012735315.1 Bacillota bacterium
ATTACCTCGCTGTCTACGCTTAAATCATCAGGTTACCCTGATAATTCCAAGACTCGCTACCGGTGGATGGTTAGTCCTTTCCGGGAAGGATTCGCACCTCCTATATGACATGATCTTTCTCGGCGCAGGGTGAGGCGGTTAAAGAATATTTTTATAAGAGAATATGCTCGCTTGGAAAGGAATTTTTTAAGTAAATGCCGAATATATGTTTGGTTTATTCATGCCTTTAGTTAATTTATTGGAGGGTTTGGCAATGGAACGGATTATGCTTACTCAAGAAAGATTACCGGCATTAGTTGATTCATTAATTATTCAAGGTGATGCTAAAATTGCTTTACCTAAATTACCGGATAAATCCATCCAGTGTTGTGTAACCTCCCCTCCTTACTGGAGTTTAAGGGACTATGACATACCGGGGCAGATCGGGCTGGAACCTTCCGTGGATCAGTTTATCAATAGGTTGGTGGAAATTTTTTCTGAAGTAAAAAGAGTGTTGCGGGATGACGGGGTATTATGGGTTAATATTGGAGACGCCTATACCAGTGGCGATAGGGGATATCGCGCTCCGGACAAGAAAAACCCGGTGCGGGCTATGACATTTAGGCCGAATACACCGGAAGGCTTAAAACCAAAGGACTTAATCGGACTACCTTGGAAGTTGGCCTTTGCTTTACAACGTGACGGGTGGTATCTACGGTCGGATATTATCTGGCATAAACCAAACTGTATGCCGGAAAGCGTAAAAGATCGCCCAACCCATTCCCATGAATACTTATTTTTATTATCAAAGTCGGAACGTTATTATTACGATTATGAATCAATTCGGGAAGAAAACGGTAGGAATAAAAGAACAGTTTGGTCAATCCCGACTCAGGCTTTTAAGGGAGCGCATTTCGCCACCTTCCCGACATCCCTGATCGAACCTTGTATCTTGGCAGGAAGTAAACCTGGAGATTATGTACTCGACCCGTTTTTTGGCTCTGGAACTGTGGGAGTAGTTTGTAATAAGTTAAATCGTCAATATGTCGGCATTGAACTAAACCCCGATTACGTTGATATTGCCGTGCAAAGGATTCAAAACTTTAACTACGGAACTCCGATTGTCGCAAAGGTGGTTTAATATAATGGCTCTTCTAAAACAAATGATTAATATACCTAATCCCGATTTACAAGTGGATTTTTCAAAAAAGCTGATCAGCGCTGAGGGGACTATTCTTCAACAGGCACTATTAAAAACAATAAGTAAAATCGATAGTTCTCAACTTGATAAGGAAATTCATGAGTATGTTTCATCCAAAGCTTTAAATATTTTAGCGGGCAGGGGGTTAAGAGCGGAGCTTGTTTTCGCGCTTCCAATAGTTTTAAAGACTAATCCTTTCTTATTAGGATATTACCGATTGTTGCTGGGCTTTTCTCAGAAAGTTTTTTATTCGTCTAAATTTGGGCTTTCTAGAGGGTACTTCTCGATGGAATCTAAGGGCATCATAAGTCCAAGAATTGCAAAAAACATTCCGGCTTTATGCCGGGCGCTCAATAAAAGCGCAATGTTTTTGTTGGAAAGCATCGAACCCCAACATATTACCAAAGAGCACCTTCATGAATTGACGGTTTTAACCTTTGGTCCGCAACTTAGAGGCGGCCGCAATGTTGATATCGGAACAAGCGCGGTCAAGGAAGTCTTTAAGATTATTGAGGATATTACAAAACCGTATGCTAATAGTATAACTGAGAATATGATTGTAATAACCGATTTAACCAAGCGTCAAATAGAGATCAAGTTCGGTTCCGACCCCGATATCGGTATCTTTTCTATTGGACAGGGGAATAAGAGAACTCCGTTATTGGCAATTGAAGTAAAAGGAGGAACCGATTATTCTAACTCACATAATCGTTTGGGAGAAGCGGAGAAGAGCCATTTAAAAGCTAAAAAAGAAGGTTTTAACGACTTATGGACAATCGTTAATGTAGAAGGTCTTTCCGATGAAGATCGAAGGGCGGAATCCCCTACCACTACTGCTTTTTTTGATTTATTTGATTTGATATCCAGAGAAGGGGCTGGATACGAGGAGTTTAAGGACCAATTATTACAAAAGCTAAGATTACCGGAGGATTAATCTTGATAAATCATTTCTTTAATTTGCTGAAAATCTTTCATGGATTATACCAAACTACAAAGTAAGTAAAAAAGCGTTCAGCATGGCATTACTGCCGAATCATCCAGCTTTTTAGGAAAACTGTAAGTGAAAAGTAGGTCGATTCAAACTTTCGCTTTTTTGACAGACCCCGGCCGCAAAACAACTAAAACCACGAATCTAACCTGCAGCCCCTCTCCAAACCCTCAGAACCGGATAACGTTCGTGGAGAGGGGGAGGGGTGAGGCGGTAGGCGGTTCATCCCAACGCATCCTTGGCCTGCAGATATCGATAATGCCGGGCCGCCCCGTAGAACCAGGCCATGGCTAATATAAACCGGTAAAACGGGTTCCAGTGAATATATTCCAACAACCCGATCTGGTGGAATATTTGATCCAGGGCGGCGCTGGCCAAGGAAAAGGCGAAAAGGTAGGCGGGGAAAGCGTACCGTTCTTTGGTTTCCGGCATGAAGTAAAAATAAAGCATTAACGCAAAAGCCCACCCCAGCACCAACCAATGAGGCGCACCGAGAAATTTGAACGGCATGGCGCGCTTCCAAGCATATAGGCGGAAGACTTCGCTGATTAAGAAGACAAACGCCTTGCTTCCGAGATATCCCCATAAAAAGCTCAACCAAAAGAGCCTTTTGATTTGTTCTTTTGGAATCAATGAAACCACCAGCGCCCATAATAGAAAAGCCAAGGCGGGGTAGTACATCTCAATAGGCAAACCCAACATCTTCACACCTCTTAATAATGGTATTTTGCGCATTGGAAAGGGATCTATACTCCATACTTAACTCAGCTTAAAGAGAGCCGGCCCCATACCCTCGGAGAATCATACCTGCCGGTTATTCAGTTATAAGGTGGAAGAAAGTCGCATATCTTCCTAAAATACTACATATTACAATCAAGCTTTCACATAATACGGAAGGAATAATAACTTTTGTCGCGAAATTATTTGCGAATGAATTAGGAGTATAATATTTGTTAAGAAACTTTACGTTACTTTTTTCGTTTAAATCCGCAGAATGACTTACGATGGTTTCCAAGCAAAGAATCACCGGGAAATATGTCGCAATAATGATCAAGGCGTAAAAGAGGATCGCGATATTTACTAATTAACGAATGTTTTTGGAAGGAGCGCTTAATTTGAAAAAAACCGCTTGTCTTTTATTGATTCTATGTTTAGTATTGGGGTCGGCCGTAGCGGCTCGCGCCGAGGAACAAAAACTCCGGAATAAAGTGGTGTTGCTGGGCAATGATGATGGATACGGTTTCGCGCAATTTTATCTTAGCGATAAGTTCAGCGTTACCGGTATTTATGAGGATGAATTATTGAAGGCGGGTTTCCGTTACGATCCTTCGGAACGCTTCGGGATCAAGGTCGGTCAAGTTTACAACCATGATACCGAGAAAGATTTCACTTACGGCGGGATTGACTTTATAATGCCCTTCGGAAACAATTTAAACATCCACGGAAGTTACGACTCCAATTATCGGGGGGAAAACTGGAACAGTTACGAGGCGGCGTTGCAGATCCAAATGTTTAAAGGTCATTTCATTTACGCCGGGGTCCGGGGCGATACCGGGAAAGGCGTGCCTATCATGGAGTATAACGAGGAACACCGGGAGGGGCCCCATTTGTTTCTCAGGGGCGATTTTAACTGGAACTGGAAGAAGGTTTCGCTCAGTTTGAATCCGCTGCTGTATGTGAAAGGCTATTATTATCATGATTATACTTTAAAATTTCATTTGAAAGAAAACGCCGACATCGTTTTGAATGTTAACAATTACGACTATAACATCAATGATTCCGATGATGAGGATATCAAATACCGGGCCGGTTTTGAGTATAGATTTTAATCAGCCGCGCCGGCGAGGAGGGTGTTAATGCTCCGTTTGTCAAAATCGGGAGTTTGGATCATAAGCTTGGCGGTTTTGCTGATCGGTTTGGGCTGGGCTATCCTTGACGGTCTCCGGCTGCGGCGCGAGAACCACAGGCTTAGCATGGAACTTCGGCAAGACCAAGTGGAAGCCGCCGTTTTTTTTATCAAGTCTACTCCCACCAATTTTTATTTGAAACCGGTAATCGTCAAAATCGGCCGGGATGGGGATAAACACCTCAAAGTGATGGAAGCTTTATTCGCGGGTCCGCCCGCTGATTCCGACTTGAGTCCGGTTTTCCCGCCGGAGACCAAGGTTTTGGATATTAAGCTTCAAAATGGTTTGGCGACGGTCAATTTGAACCGGGCCGCCACGCGCCTTAATGTCGGCGCCCAAGGGGAGGCGTTGGCCGTAGCCGCGCTGGTCAATACCCTCACCAAAATGCCCGATGTCTACCGGGTGAAAATTAGGATCGAAGGCAAAGAAGTTGATTCGCTGGCGGGGCATGTGGATTTGACCGCTACCTTCGAATACGACAACCAGGTGGTTGCGCTGGAATAAATTAAAGTTACAAGTTACAAGCGCTGAGCACGAGTACGAATAATACTCATTTTCATTCTTTGACGCGCCCCGGCGCGCCGGGGTGTCCGCCGCGGGTTGAAACCCACGGCTAAGTTATAAAAAGCATTCCAAAGCCCGGTTCCACCGGGCCCGTGGCGCTTCGAAGCCGAATAACGAAGGATAGCCGATCCCGTAAGGGATTTAGAACGGTTTTATATACCCAGCCGGGCGGTTTTAACCCCCGGCGGAGATTGCTCGCTTCTTTAACGCGCCCCGGCAGGCCCTTTATCCTTCGACCCTCAACCTTTGTGTTGAGGTTTTTTTATTTTCTCCTGCAAAACCCGGCATTAATTTGGGGCTTTGTTAATAAGTTTACAGTCGGAGGGTATTTAGCGATGGTTGTTTTTTATTTTAAAAAACGATTCATTCGAATTTTCTTCTTAATATTAGTGTTAATTATCATCTGCCCCATCGTAATCCGGCGCCGTCTTTACCTGCCGGCCGTGACCGATACCTACGGATTGAGGCCCGAATTTCCGCCTTTAGTGCTGTTGCCGGGAGCGGATCGGGGGCCCAGAGTTTATGCCGGAGCCGCCGTCCTGATTGAATCAAAAAGCGGAGCGATTATGTATGCTAAAAATGCCGATCAGCGCCGGGCGCCGGCCAGCACCACCAAGATAATGACGGCGATCGTCGCCCTCGAAAAGGGTGATTTGCGCCAAATCATCACCGTCAGTCCACGGGCTGCCAGGACCGGCGGATCAACGATACATTTAAAACCGGGTGATCGTTTGCGTCTCAAGGAATTGTTGGAAGGAGTAATGCTCCGTTCGGGAAATGACGGAAGCATGGCTGTGGCTGAGGGAGTGGCCGGCAGTATTGAAAAATTTACGGAGTTGATGAATCTAAAAGCCAAAGAAATCGGGGCCGTTAATACCAATTTTCGTAATCCCCACGGCTTACGGGCGCCGTCTCATTATACCACGGCGCTGGATCTGGCTTTAATGGCCCGTTATGGTCTTTCCAACCGGCGCTTCGCCGATCTGGTCAAGAAAAAGACCGCCTTTCTGGAATGGGAAGAACGCCGCAAAAGGGTGGAAATTATGAATACCAACCGGTTGTTATGGTTTTTGGAAGGCGCCGACGGGGTGAAGACCGGAACCACCAATGAAGCCGGGCATTGTTTGGTCGCCTCGGCTACCCGCGACCAAAAGCAATTAATCGCGGTGGCGCTGAATTCGGCCGACCGCTGGGGGGACTGCCGGCGTTTATTGGAATATGGTTTTCAGGAGTTTGAGATTTTGCGAATCGCCGTCGCCCGCCGGGCCGCGGCTAAAATCAAAGTGAAAAACGGTTGGCCCCGTAGTATTGATTTGTACCCCCGTTCCGACTTGACGGCGGTGGTCAGAAAAGGCGACATTGAAAAGATCAGCCCCCAGATTACTATTTTTAGAGATTTGGCGAAAGCCCCGTTAAAACCGGGGGAAACTTTGGGGGAAATCGGTTATCTTTACCAAGGCCGAATGGTCCACAAAGTGGATTTGATCAATTTGCAACCGGTTCGTAAAAGTTGGAGGTTATGGTGAATCGCGGCCGGAATCAGGATAATAAAAGCGCCGCCCCTATTCCGAGCATCGCCGCGACTTTTGTAGGAACCGTGGTCGGAGCGGGATTCGCTTCCGGGCGGGAAATTTACCGCTTTTTCAGTATGCAGGGCAGCCAAGGTTGGGCGGGGGTTATCATCTCCCTTCTGTTATTAGGGGTTTTCGGCGCGAAAGTATTCCGGATCGGACTCGCCATCAAACCGAAATCATATAAAGAATTCCTCAATTTCACTCTCGGTCCGGCTTTGGCCCGGTCGGCGGATTGGATGATCTCGCTTTTTTTGATCATCTTGATCGGAGTGATGTTCGCGGGTTCCGGAGCGGTATTTGAAGAACTGGGTCTCGGGTATTGGACCGGAATCATTCTCAGCGCATTGCTGACGGCGTTAGTTTTGTTCAAGGAACTGCCGGGATTAATCTCCGCCAATTTGATAATCGTGCCGTTAATGTTCGGGGGAGCGTCGGCCGTAGCCGTATTTGCGATTCAAAACCGCTGCGTCGCGCCGCTGCCGAAATGCGCCGATTTTAATTGGATCTTGGCGGCGATCCAGTTTTCCTCATATAATTTGGTATTGGCGATCCCCGTTTTACTTTCGTTATGCCGCAAATTTCCGTCGGCAAAGGAATTGAAACTAGGAGGCTGGCTGGGGAGTCTGCTTTTGGGAACCATGGCCGGATTGATCCACTGGGCGATCGTCTCCCATTTGCCCCATTTAAGACACAGCCCCCTGCCGATGGTGGACTTGGCCCGGCTGGCCGGCGAATGGGTCTATTGGGTTTATGCTTTAGTGCTTTGGGGTGAAATGTTAACAACCCTCTTGGCCAACTTCTATGGTGTTGCCCAGCGACTGGCCGCGGCGAGCGGTTGGCAGTTCCGGTTTTGGGTACTGATTTTGATCCCGACTGGAATCTTGATCGGGGAGATCGGTTTCGCCAATTTGGTCTCCAAGTTTTATCCCTTGTTCGGATATTTATCCTTGATTCTAATCGGTTCATTAATGGTGAAAAAAGTACCGCCGGGGCGCGTTAAAGGATGAAACAAATCTTGCTCAAATTGGGGGCAAGTTTATTTTTTTGATAAATATTGGTTACAAATCTGTAAATTCCGTAATTCCATTTCCCGGTAATTCAACGTTTGGATCGGGGAAGGGTTTTTCTGAAGGTTTTTAAAGAAGAACTAAGGAAAATTGATGAACCGTCCTTCAAAAAAACGACAAAGTAATCCGGGGAGTAATGATATACTGGTTCCCGTGAGTGTCTAGGGAGGGTGGTTGTTGAGGAAGTGGCCGTTGAATTTGATGCCGCCGTAAAGAATGATCGTTTTAATAATTTTTTCGCTCCGACGATTATTCATCAGGGTTATCGAAGGAAAAAGGCCCGATGGTATTTGAGGCTTTTGAAAACGGTACTGGAGGCGGGCATTGTTTTTTTATTAAGCCGATTCGCCTTGCCGGGGCCGATTTATCCGGCGGGTATCGGATATTGTCTCATTAGCCGCAATCAAAAATTCATGGCGCGCATTTTATTATGGTGCGGATTATTTGCCGGAAGTATCATGACCCGAAGTTTTGAAGAAAGTGTCGCGATTACCGCGGCTGTCGCCTTATTCGTTTTTGTACAAGCCTTAATCGGCCGCCGCCGGAAAAAATCCGCTCAAGTCGCCGCATTTACAGTTTGGGTTTTATTAAGATTCGCCGCTGCCTTCTTACTGGACCCGCGTCTTAAGGATCTTCCGGAAGTGATTTCCGAGATAATCATCGGTTTTATACTGGCGCGCATTTTTCAAAACGGCCTTAACTTTATCGGAAATCCCTTCAAAAAATCAAAAACGGCGGTAATCGCCTTGGCGTTAATTATCTTGGGGGCGGTGGGCGGGACCAACCAATTAATGATTGAATCGATCCCGATCACCGATTTGTCCGTCAGTTTGGTCCTAATTTTAATAGCTTATTTAGGAGGAGGAGGAGTTGGAGCAGCCATGGGAGTTTCTTTAGGGATTGTAGTAGGAATCGCAGCCGGCGGAATGATCACCTTAATCGCTTTGTATAGCGTCGTCGGCTTTATGGGGGGAATTTTCAAAAATTTAGGCAAATGGGGAGCAATCATCGGATTTTGTTTGGGCTATTATTTTATAACGCAGCATCTTCAAGCCGAGTTCGAGTCGATTGAACAACTCCTTCCTTGGTCGCTTGGGTTGGGCGCTTTTATCATGACTCCCAAACGGTATTTGACCCAGATATCGAATTATTTCCCCAACGAAACCAAGCCGGCCGATCCGGAAGTCGACAATAAGGGAGTTCGGGAATTGATTTTAAACCGGCTAAATGATTTAGCCTTGATTTTCACGGAATTGGCCAAGTCGTTCCATGAAGAGCCGGACCAACAGTTAACCGCCCCGAAAATCGATCTTTACACGATGCTCGATCAAGTCTGCGCCAAGAATTGCCGGCAATGTAACGGTTATCAGACTTGCTGGGGGGAGAATTTCTATTCCACTTATCGCGAATTATTCGATCTCTTGGCTTTGGCCGAATTATACGGCGAAGTCAATGCCAAAAATTTAAAGGGACGGCTGGCCAGCAACTGTTTTCAACAATTCAAACTGCTGACTACGGTCAATCATCTGTTTGAGAAATGTCAAGCGGATTATTATTGGCGGCGTAAACTGGAAGAGAGTAAATCGTTCCTTGCCAATCAGTTGCAAGGGATGGCGCAAATCATCAATAAATTGGCGGTTGAAGTAACGGCCGACCCCGAATTTCGCGCTGAGATCGAAAACCAGTTGGTGACGTGTCTAAACCGGGTGGGTATTAACATCAAAGATACTGCGGTGCTCGGATTGGGCGACCGGGGGGTGGAAATCCGGATTAAACAGCGGAGTTGCAATCGGAAAAGGGAGTGCCAGTATCTTATGACCCCGTTAATCAGCAGATTGCTAGGCGAGGATTATAATGTGTGGGAACGAAACTGCCAGTTGGAGAATGGAGATTGTTCTTATTGCCTGACACCGGTAAGTCGTTTTGAAATCCGGACGGTAGTCTGCAAACTTCCGAAAGACGGAAATGAAGCTTCCGGTGATAATCATGCCCTTCATGAACTAAAAGACGGCCATTTTATAGCCATTCTAAGCGACGGGATGGGCAATGGAAGCAAAGCCGCGGTTCAAAGCAACACTACCGTTTCAATCTTGGAAAAGTTATTGGAGACCGGAGTGGATCGGGACTTTGCCGTTAAAATGGTAAACTCAATTTTGTTGCTCCGGACCCCGGAAGAATCCTTCGCCACGGTTGATTTGTCAATCATCAATCTCCATACCGGGCGTTCCGAGTTTATTAAAATCGGGGCGGCCACTACCTATATTAAGCGGGGGCGAGATGTTTGGAGCATCAAGTCGACTTCCCTGCCGGCCGGAATTTTGAATTCGGTTGATTTGGAACGGACCGTGGTTCAATTGCATCCCGGCGACTTAATCATCATGGTAACCGATGGGGTGATCGACAGCAAGATCGAGCAAGTGGGCCAAGAGGATTGGATGGTTAGAGCCCTCCGTCAGGTTGAAGTCGTCGGTCCGGAAGCGTTGGGGGAATATTTAATGAATTTGGCGCGGGTCAATCAAGACGGAGTGTTGAAAGACGATATGACCGTAATCGTATTGCAATTTATTGAAAAAGGAATGTTCTAATACTTCTAACTATATTTAAGAGAATTAACCCAAACCCCAAATTCCTTTCCATTTTATTTTCCCGGCCTTGGTCGGGATTTTTTTGATGAAATAAGGATAAGTTTCGATTTGAAAGGGATAAGTTATACAAGGAATTTTTTTTTTAGAAAGCGAACATACAGTTGAGGTGTTTTCGGTTTGTTGCAAAAGGTTAGAAAGACTATTGAAAATTATCGAATGCTCTCCGCAGGGGAACGGGTGTTGGTGGGCTTTTCCGGGGGCATTGATTCGGTTTGTTTACTTCATGTTTTATCCCAATTAAAGGAATACCGGTTGGATTTATGGGCGGTTTATATTGATCATATGCTGCGGCCTTCGGAGAATCTCCGGGAAGTGGAGCTTTTACACAAACTCGGGGCCGAATGGGGCGTAAAAGTAAGAGAAATAAAGCTCGATATTCCCGGAAAGTTGTTGAAAAAACCTCAATCCCTGCAACTTTTAGCCAGGAAAGAACGTTATAAATTATTTATAAGTCTCCGCGATGAAGTTAAGGCATCCAAAATAGCCCTTGGACATCACCAGGACGACCAGGTGGAAACCATTCTCTACCGGTTGATGCGGGGTACGGGAATCGACGGGTTGGCCGGGATTCCCTTCGTGCGCGACGGTTTTTTTATCAGACCGCTCTTGGAGGTATCACGGGCGGAAATACGCGAATATGCTTTAAGGAATAAATTAAATTGGGTAGAGGATTCTTCCAACCAAAAACCGGTTTATATCCGGAATAAACTCCGGTTGGAATTAATTCCGGAATTGAAGAAGTCGTATAATCCCAATTTGAATTCGGTCTTATTACGGCTGGCGCGGCTCGCTTGCGAACAACGGGAGTTAATGGAGGCGCTTTTAACGGAAAAGTGGGAGCAATTAACTTTGAATCGGGAGGGTCGGACCGGGATTCTTATTGAGGAGTTTCTAAAACTTCCGTCCTATCTTCAATATTATCTTTTGAAAATCGTTTTACAACGAACGCAACCGGAGCGACAATACGAATCGGCCGTCTTGATCAGGCTTCGCGGCAAAATTAATGCCGAGAAATTTGATTTTAAACCGCTGCAATTATCGAAAACAGTGATCGCCCATAAGCTGGAGGGGGCAATTTTTTTCGATAAGGCAAAGCAAAAAATGCAACCTAATGCCAAGAGCTTTCGGTTGAATACTCCGGGAGTAACGGTAATTCCCGAATTAAATTTGGAGGTTAGGATCGAGAAAGGTCATTTTGTCCAGGACTGGGAGAAGATCGGTCCCAATGAAGTTTATCTTGACGGCGCAGGTCCGTCGGTTCCTTTCTATTTAAGATTTTGGCGCTACGGCGATTCGTTTCATCCGCTGGGCGCGCCGGGGAATCAAAAATTACATGATTTTTTTATTAACCGCAAAATACCGCGGGAAAAACGGACCGAAATCCCGCTTTTAGTCACATCCGACGACAAGATCGTCTGGATCTGCGGTTACCGTTTAAGCGAAACTTTCAAAGTAACGGAGAGAAACGCCGAAGTTTGGCATATTTCGTTGATTCCGATTCCACGGACTTAAGTTGTATTCAGATATTGTCTATGGTATAATATTTCACATGGCAAAATGCCGGGGGGGTATATTATTGCTCAAGATTATCCGAGAAATTATGATTTATTTTTTGGTGGCGATTTTAGCTCTGGTCTTAGTGGTTAATTTTATGAAAGCCCAAGATCCGGTAGAGCCGATCAGTTTTGACGAATTTATCAGCAGAGTCGAAGCGGGAAAAATTGTCGACGCCACCATTAATAATAACGACGGAACTATTCAAGGAAAGCAAAGCGGTGAAGTGTATAAAAAATACCGCACCGAAGGTCCGGTAAATCATCCCGAATTGTATTATAACCAATTAAAAGAAAAAGGAATCAAGGTGTCGTTCTCCAACACCGGCAACAGTTGGTGGGCGATGATCCTGCCGAACCTTGGATTTTTTATTCTGTTCATTATTTTTTGGTTTTTCTTAATCAATCAGATGCAGAATACCGGCAACAAGGCGCTTTCTTTCGGGAAAAGCCGGGCCAAACTGCATATGGAGCAGAAAACCAAGACAACCTTTGACGATGTCGCTGGTGAAGACGAGGCCAAGGAAGAACTGATGGAGATTGTGGAGTTTTTGCGTCAACCCCGGCGTTTCACCGAATTGGGCGCCAAAATACCCAAGGGGGTGCTCCTGGTCGGGGCTCCCGGCACCGGGAAAACACTATTGGCGAAAGCGGTTGCCGGCGAGGCCGGCGTTCCGTTTTTCAGTATCAGCGGTTCCGATTTTGTGGAAATGTTTGTCGGCGTGGGCGCTTCCAGAGTGCGCGACCTTTTTGAACAGGCCAAAAAGAATGCCCCTTGTATCGTTTTTGTGGATGAAATCGACGCCGTAGGCCGCCAAAGGGGCGCCGGATTGGGCGGCGGTCATGACGAGCGCGAGCAGACCTTAAACCAGTTGTTGGTGGAAATGGACGGTTTTGAATCCAATGCGGGCATCATTATCTTAGCCGCCACCAACCGTCCCGATGTTTTAGACCCGGCTTTGCTAAGGCCGGGAAGGTTCGACCGGCAGGTAACCCTGGATATTCCCGATATCAAGGGCAGAGAAGATATCCTGAAAGTGCATGCCAAAGGCAAGCCCCTCGCTTCGGAAGTTGATCTTAAGGTATTGGCCAGACAAACTCCGATGTTTACCGGAGCCGATTTGGCCAACGTCTTGAACGAAGCCGCCTTACTCGCCGCCCGGCGCGGGAACAAAAAAATTTATATGCGGGATTGCGAGGACGCAATTGAACGGGTTATCGCCGGACCGGAAAAGAAAAGCCGGATCATGAGCCAAAAAGAGAAGGAATTAACCGCCTATCATGAAGCGGGTCATGCCCTGGTCGGGCACTTTTTACCGACGGTGGATCCGATTCATAAAATTTCGATTATACCGCGGGGTAACGCCGGAGGTTACACCTTGGCGCTGCCGATCGAGGATAAACGTTATAATACCAGGACCGAATTGTTGGAAAACGTGATTTTTATGTTAGGCGGAAGGGCCGCCGAGGTAATCGCCCTCGGGGAGATCAGCACCGGCGCCCGGAATGATCTGGAACGTTCAACTAAAACCGTGCGCAAGATGATCACGGAGTATGGCATGAGTGAGCATTTAGGCTATATGACCTTCGGACACGGCCATGAAGAACAGGTTTTTTTGGGCAGGGATATTTCCCGTGACAAGAATTACAGTGAAGAGATAGCGGCCGCCATTGACCGGGAGCTTAAACGGCTTATGGACGAATGTTTTGAAAAAGCCAAGCAAATCATAAGCGAACACCGGGAACTCTTGGATAAAATCGCCGCCGCCCTTTTGGAGAAGGAAACCATTGAAGGAGAAGCCTTTGTGGAATTAATCGGGGAAAAACCCAAGTATAACGGGAACAAGACCGAAGCTGAAACAGTGAAAGAAGAGGCATAGAAGGAAAGAGGCGCTAAGGCGCCTCTTTTTCGGTTAACGAAGATCCATGCTTATATCCAGAGCCTTAACCGAATGAGTAATGGCGCCGCAGGAAATGACGTCAACACCGGCGGCCGCCACCTCCCTAATGTTGGATTCGTCGATATTACCGGAGGCTTCGACGATTGCCCGGCCGTCAATTAACCGGACGATCGCAGCCATTTGAGCCGGGGTCATATTGTCGAGCATTATAATATCCGCTTTAGCCTCAAGGGCTTCCCGCGCTTGATTTTCATCTTCGACTTCAACCTCAATCTTCATCGTATGGGGGATCGCCGCTCTGGCCCGTTGCACCGCTTCCCGGATCGAACCGCCGGCCTTGATGTGGTTGTCTTTGATTAATACCGCATCTCCGAGGTTGAAGCGGTGGTTGCTTCCTCCCCCTTGAAGGACCGCGTATTTTTCCAGAATTCTCAAACCCGGTGTCGTCTTTCTGGTATCCGTTATTCTGACCGGAAAACCGGCGACTAATTTTACCAAACCCGCCGTTTTGGTAGCGATCCCCGAAAGACGCTGTAGAAAATTGAGGGCGGTTCTTTCTGCTGCCAAAATCGATTTAACCGGTCCGGAAACCGTGGCGATCTCGGTGTTCGGAGAGACCGGGGTTCCGTCTTTAACCAATTCGACAAACTTTACTTCGGGATCGATCTGGCGAAAAACTTCGCCGACCACGGGGAGGCCGGCAACGACTCCCGGGGATTTGACCAGGAAGACTCCGCCGGCGACGAAATTTTCCGTAAAGATCGCCTCCGAAGTCGGGTCGCCGTTTCCCAGGTCTTCTTCCAAAGCCCGTTTCACGATTGCTTCCAGCATCAAACGGTTCATTCTGTCACCTCCAGGTTATTACCTTGCAATTCGATGTGTTTCCGCCACTCGGCTCTCGGTTTGGGATAATCGGAACGGTAATGGCCGCCCCGGCTTTCCGTTCTGGCAAGCGCGGCTTTAGCGATTAATCCGGCCAGTAGGCGCATATTCTGAAGTTCAAAATACTCCGGTTTTAATTCAAAATTGCGGCCGGGCCGGGTTTCAAGTTTTAAAAGTTCCAACGCCATGGTTAATCCTTTTTGGTCCCGAACGATACCCAGATAATGATCGGCGAGCCGGCGCAGTTTAACAAGATCGGATTCGTAAGAGGCGTAGTCGGTATAAAGTTTCGGGTAAAAGATTTCAAAGCTGCTTTCCGGTTTGGGGATATCGCCCGGAAGTTCGCGAAGATGGTCCGCGATCCGGCCTCCAAAAACCAATCCCTCCAAGAGCGAATTACTTGCCAGACGGTTGGCACCATGGACTCCGGTGGCCGCAGCCTCTCCGGCGGCGTATAAACCGGGAATATTCGTCCCGCCGAGTAAGTCCGTGGCGATCCCTCCCATAATGTAATGGGCGGCCGGAGTAACCGGGATCGGTTCAACGGTAATATCCAGCCCATAAGAGAGGCAAGTATGATAAATATTTGGAAAACGCGCTTTGACGGTGGCGGGGTCAATCTTTGACAAGTCCAGATAAACGCATTCGCCGCCGGTCTTTTCAATTTCGGTAAAAATCGCGCGGGCGACAATGTCACGGGGCGCCAGTTCAGCCAGTTGGTGGTAGTCGGGCATAAAGCGGATCCCGTCTTTGTTAAGCAATACGGCGCCTTCGCCCCGGACCGACTCCGAAATTAAAAAAGTAGGGGCCGACGGCAAATAGAGGGCGGTGGGGTGAAATTGGACGAATTCCAAGTCCCTTAAAACCGCGCCGGCCCGATAGGCAAGGGCCATACCGTCGCCGGTGGCCACCTCCGGGTTGGTGGTTTTGCCGTAAATCCGCCCCAGCCCCCCGGTGCAAAGAATTACCGCCGCGGCAAGAAAGAAATGATAGCCGCCGTTATTGATGGTAATTACACCGCAACATTTCCCTTGATGGCCGACTAAGGCCAGGGCGTAATGGTTCTCATAGATGCGGATGTTGGCGGCTTTTACTTTAGAAATCAGGCTGCGTGAAATTGCCCGGCCGGTGGCGTCACCGTCGGCATGCAGGATTCGGCGTCGACTGTGGGCCGCTTCGCGGGTGAAGGCGATTTCATTTTGTGGCGTGCGGTCAAAAGGGACTCCCAGCTCAATCAGGTGTTTAACCCGGGCGGGACCTTCGTGCACCAAGGTTAAAACCGCCTTGGAATCGCATAATCCCGCCCCGGCCATCATGGTATCCTGGTAGTGAAGTTCCGGAGAATCATGACTGCCCAAGGCCGCCGCGATCCCCCCCTGGGCATAGAAGGTATTGCTCTCGGAGAGATCCGACTTGGTAATCAAAATGACCGGCCCGGTTTTGCTTAATTCGAGCGCGGCGTAAAGGCCGGCGATTCCGCTGCCGATGACCAGATACGGAGCGGTATCGGTCGGTGAAGGCGGATTGATTGGGAACTTGGTTGACATTAAATCCGCCACCTTTATACGTATTCCAGCATTCGATTCAAGGCCCGCGCGGCTTTGTCTCTTATTTCAGGGGGGACGCTGACCACCGGCTGCATGGTTTGAAGGGATTTTAAAACTTTGGGGATGGTGGTTTGTTTCATATTGGGACAGACCAGGCCTTTATTTAATAAATAAAAGGTTTTAGTGGGGTTTTCCTTTTGCAATCCGTGAATGATTCCCATTTCCGTGCCGATGATGAACTTTTGATTCGAAGACGTTTTGACGTATTTAATGATCTGGGAAGTGCTGCCGACAAAATCCGCCAGCGCGGTCACTTCCGGGCGGCACTCGGGATGAACCAAAACCAAGGCGTCGGGGTGCAATTCTTTTACCAGATTGACATCCTTAGGTTCGACTTGATGGTGAGTGACGCAGTACCCCGGCCAGAGGTGGATTTTTTTCTCGGGAACCTGTTTAGCAACGAAATGTCCCAAGTTTTGATCCGGCAGGAAGATTATTTCCGATTCGGGGATATTTTTAATCAGCTTTATGGCGTTGGCGGAGGTACAACAGTAATCGCTCACCGCCTTAACTGCGGCGCTGGTATTGACATAAGCGACCACCGCGGCTTTGGGGTAACGTTCGCGCCATTTGAGCACTTCCTCGGCGTCGGCCATATCGGCCATCGGGCACCCGGCGTTTTCCGCCGGGAAAAGAATGGTTTTTTCAGGGGCCAGGATGGAGGCGCTTTCAGCCATAAAATGCACTCCGCAAAACACGATTACTTTGGCTTTTGAAGCGGCGGCGGCTTGGCTTAAGGCCAATGAATCGCCAACTTGATCGGCCAAATCTTGAATCGCGTCGTTTTGATAATTATGGGCTAAAATCAACGCTTCTCTTTCGTGTCGCAGCTGATTAATTTCATTTACCGCCGAAGCCAGATCCATCAAGATCACCTTTACTGAAACTTCCTTGATTAATTTATCCTTATTTTACTTTCGGATATCGGTTTTGTCAATCGGTAATGGCTCAAAGGAACGCATTGCGATAGCTCCTTGTAGTGATTATAAAGTTAAATCAGGTAAAGAATTTGAACCGGCTCACCCCCTTGCGCCCCTTCTCTTTCAATGAAGCAATGAACTTAGGGCGGCGGATTAGGCAAAGCCGGTCGCTTTAAGGCGGTTTAATTGGAAATATTATCTTCACAGGGGACGGGTAATGGGATAAAATTAGATTTGCAATATTCAAGCTCTGAACGGTTATTTATATTCGAGATCCGATATTCTTCACATTATCTAAAAATAATGATGATAATCTTCGTCAATGTCGCCAATTTAGCGATTAGGAGGCCGGAACCATGTATTCCACGAAGTTGGCTTTGAAGAACATGCTTTTTTTTGGACACCACGGGGTTTCCGACGCGGAAAAAAGGTTGGGACAGAAGATCGAGGTGGATGTAGAGATCGTCTCCAACTTAACGAATGCCGCTCAAAACGACGATTTAACCCAGACCGTTAATTACGAGGAGCTTTATAGTTTAACGCGGCAAGTGGTGGAGCAGGAACAATTTAATCTGATCGAGGGAATTGGGTATGCTATTTTGAATCTGATCAGGGAAAAATATCAACCCCAAAAAATTACCGTCCGGGTCCGAAAACCCCATCCTCCGGTGGGAGGGCTGGTTGAAAGCGCGGAGTTTGAGATTAGCGGTGAATTTTAATTGTCTTGTATTACTTCACCCGTTAATGTTATAATTTAAGCGGCCGGTATCATAAGAACCGGACCGTTTTTCCGGATTAAACTTTATCCGCTTGGATCGCTTCGACCGAGACGGAGGTGGATGATTTTTCAGCCTTCGGAGAAGGCTTTTTTTTATAATTTGATAACTAGGATCATTTTTTAGGAGTGAGATGATGAATACGGTTACTACCGCCACTTTGCGTAAATACAAAGAAGAACGGCGCAAGATTGTAATGGTTACGGCCTATGATTACCCCAGCGCCAAGTTAGTGTCCGAAGCTGGGGTCGACCTAATCTTGGTCGGGGATTCCCTGGGAATGACGGTTCTCGGTTACGACAGCACTTTACCGGTGACTATGGAAGATATGCTGCATCATACCAAAGCGGTGGTCCGGGGGGCTTCCGGAGCGCTGGTCGTCGCCGATATGCCGTTCTTATCGTACCAGGTCTCCGTGGAGACGGCGCTGCTAAACGCCGGTCGTCTCCTGCAGGAAGCCGGGGCCAAAGCCGTTAAACTGGAAGGGGGATCGGAAGTTCTTCCCGCGGTCCGGAAGATCGTCGCCGCCGGCATCCCGGTAATCGGGCATCTAGGTTTTACGCCGCAGTCGGTAAACCGGATCGGAGGGGCGTATTTTCAAGGGAAAACCGCCGCTAAAGCGCGCCGTTTAATCGAAGATGCGATCCGTTTGGAAGACGCCGGTATCTCGGCTTTGGTATTGGAGTTGGTCCCCTTTGAAGTGGCGGATTTAATCACCCAAAAGTTACGGATTCCAACGATCGGGATCGGTTCCGGGTCGGCCTGCGACGGGCAAGTACTGGTCTTTCACGATCTGCTCGGTTTTGGTGGCGATGTTCGCTTTAAACATAACAAACTATATGCTAATGTCGGCGAGGTGATAAAAAATGCCGTCCGGGATTATGCCGAAGAGGTCCGGAAAGAAATATTTCCTACTGAATTGCATACCATACGGCTTGATCCGGTTGAATACGAAAAACTCCTCGCGAACCTCAATAAATTGCCGTTTAATAGGTAGTCGTTTGATCCCGGTCGCGGCCTATTAAAAGGCGAAAATAGTTTCATAATAGGAGATTGAAATGCTGGTTATTGAAAAGATTCAAGAGTTACGAAAAACCTTGACCGGTTTAGCGAACCGGGACATGAAAGTGGGTTTGGTCCCGACCATGGGTTATTTGCACGAAGGGCACCTGTCATTGATCCGGCGGGCTAAAGCGGAGAACGATTTGGTAGTAGTCAGTATCTTTGTCAATCCCGCCCAATTCGGTCCCAATGAAGATTTCCAAAGGTACCCCCGGGATCTTGAACGGGATCAAGAATTGGCGGAAGCTGCCGGTACCGACATTTTGTTTGCTCCGGAGGTCGGGGAGATGTATCCCGAAGGGTATCAAACTTATGTCGAGGTCACCGGCGGGGTAGCCCGGAGAATGTGCGGCGCCAGTCGCCCGGGACATTTCCGGGGAGTGGCGACTGTGGTTTTAAAGTTGTTTAACATAGTCGAGCCGGACCGGGCTTATTTCGGGGAAAAGGACGCCCAGCAGTTGCGAGTGATCAGACGAATGGCGCGCGATCTTAATTTAAAGGTTGAGATTATCGGCTGCCCGATCGTCCGGGAAGCGGACGGTTTGGCGCTGAGTTCGCGTAACGTTTATTTGAATCAGGCTGAAAGAAAAGCGGCGCTGATACTTTATCGCACTTTGTCGCGGGCCAAGGAATTGATTGAGATCGGGGAGCGCGACGCCGCGGTTCTGCGTGAACAATTGATAAAAACGATTGCGGCTGAACCTTCGGCGAGTTTGGATTATTTGGAGATAGCCGACAGTGAAAGCTTGGAACCGGTGGCAAAATTGACCGGAGAGATTATCATCGCTCTTGCGGTAAGGATCGGAACGACCAGATTAATCGATAATATGGTTTTTAGGTTATAAAGAGAGGAAGAACGCAGTGTTAAGGAAAATGTGTAAATCCAAGATTCACCGGGCAACGGTGACCGACGTAAACTTGCATTATGAGGGGAGTATTACGGTCGACCGGGATTTGCTGGAAGCGGCCGACATTCTTCCCTATGAAATGGTGCAAGTCTTAAATATTAATAACGGAGAACGGTTTGAGACCTATGCCATCAGCGGGCCGTCCGGTTCCGGAACGGTTTGTTTGAACGGGGCCGCGGCAAGGCTGGCGATGCCCGGCGATCTGGTGATTATCATCGCTTACGGCGATTATGAGGATGAGGATTTACGGGATTGGGCGCCGAAGATAGTCCATGTTGATGCCGAGAACCGAATTTGCCGGTAAAAATTAAAAAAATTCAAGAAAGATTGTCAACGG
>JAAYHS010000052.1 GCA_012735315.1 Bacillota bacterium
CAGGTCACGCGTAGTACCATCTTCTTATAAAAAATTACGCATATAATAATACGGAACCGGTAAAGCAGCTTAGATCGATAATCAACCACCTCCTAAATTAATCAATTATTATCCTTGCTGTCACTACCTCCCTTTCTTTTTTTCATTTGATTTTCTAAACACACCCCCTTTTTCATCCAGATATATTACACTTGTTACTAGCTGAATTTTTTGAATTGGAAAAAAACAAACTAAAGACGATCATGCTCAATGCGGCGACAATTACCGACGCATAGGTCTCAGTCAACAACGGATGGAGCGGATATTCTCCGTAAACGCTTTTATAAACCACCCATAACAAGCCCGTGAATGTCGCGGCGATCATGGCCCAAATGGCGCCCTTGCCGGAAGCCTTCTTCCAATAGATGCCGAAAAGCAGCGCTATAAAAAGGGAGCCTCTAATGGTATAAGCGAAATAAACGATGTCCAAGACCCGGGTATTCCCGTACATTAAGATCGCCAGCGCCATGCAAAGGACCCCGGACAGGCCGGTAATTACCCTGGAAACCCGTAAGATCCGGCGATCATCGGCTTGGGTTTTCAGTTTGCGTTGATAAATATCCTTAGTGAGCATCGTCCCGCAAGCTAGAATAATCGGAGACACGGTCGACAAAATCGCCGCCAGGATCGAGGCTAACACAATGCCGCTTAAGACCGGACTTAAATCCATCATTAAGGTCGGCAAGGCCAGTTTGGGATTGGTCAAATCCGGAAACTTGACCCGCGCCGCCATCCCCAGCAAAGCGGTTAAAATACCAAACGGGGCGACGGCTAAAGCAGTCAATAATGCGGCTTTTTTAGCCACATGAACATCCCGCGCGGCCAGAATCGGCTGGATGCCCGCCTGAGCGGTGCACGCTCCCAAAATCGAGGCGATGACCCATGACGAAACCTTGGGGGCGCCGATCGTCATAAAGTTAAAATATGAGTCCGGTAACGAAACCCGTAATCCGCGAATCCATCCAATATCACCCAGCGCGAAAAAGACCGCCAAAATAGCCCCGCCGTACATCATCACCAAATGGAGAATGTTGGTATAACCGACCGCGATCATCCCTCCGGCCAGGGTATAAATGATGAACCCGGTCCCCAAAATTAACACCGCTAAGGTAAAGTCGATATTTAACAGTGTTACTCCTAAAGTGCCGGCGGCGATGATTTGGGCCGTGCCCACCACAACCATTACCAAGGTCAACAAAATACTGGAGACAACCCTGGCGTCGACCCCAAGATATTTCTCAACAATTCCCGGCACCGTAACCGTTTCCAAACTGCGATAAAGTTTGGCGAAGCACAATGCCAGCACAATGACGCCGATTCCATTGGCAATGGTATACCACGCTCCGGACAGCCCGAATATGTACCCATATTCGGACACTCCGGTCGTCGAAGTCCCCCCCAGCCACTCTCCGGTACCGGCGGCGACGCACATCAATACACCCAGTCCGGCGCCGTGAAATGCGACGGAGCTATTGGAACTACGCTTGGCCAATAAACCGATCAAAATCGTCGTGAGCAAATAAACCAGGATGATAACGATTTGAATTGTCATGATCCTATCCTATTCCATTGGTATTTCAATATCCAACAGCGGCGGATATTGCTGACATCCGAAAATGTCTCCCTCGCCAAAACTGCCGCTGGGTTTTAGCCGCTGAATCGTGAATTTAATGGCATAAGCCGGATCAAACTCCACGAAATCGGTTATTCTTTCCTCAGAAATGCCGAAAAGTTTGGCCATCTTCTCCTTGGTTATCACGCCGCTTTTGCGAACCAGATCATACTTTTCTTTTTCGCGGAAGATAATGTCGAAAGTAATCTTATCGGTTCCCGCGTTCTTACTGCGAATGGTCTTTGCCAATTCAACCAATTTAACGGTTTTCATTTTTAATCCCCCTCTCTCACTCACCGATTTCGATCATATGAACCGGGAATAATTCCATCGGATCATCCACCGTCACGGTATGGTTCATGGTCCAATCATAAGCCGGAGAAGCTTGGAGCACTTCATCCAAAACGAAGGCGGCGGTTCCCGCAGTACCCTTAACCTCCGGCAGTCTGGCGTAAAAGATTTGCCTGGTGCCGATCAAAGTGACTTCTTCGGCCATCTCCTTAGTAGGCGCCACTCCCTCAACGATCACCATCAACTCGTGGGATTTGGTCTCTTTAATCGGCTCAAGATCTCCCATGACCCCGTTTTTACCGAAAATCCTGTAGCTCAGCTTGTAGTCTTTACCCGCGAAACGCTCCTCGACCTGTTTCTTACACCAGTCGATAACCTCATCAATGTGCTTGATGGTATAAGGATCGCGAATACCGGCCATTCCGATATAGCGTTCGCCGACCTTGCCGGAGCCTTCCAGCTTCACTTTGACTTTGCCCTCGATCGGAACGAATTTCATTCCTGTGATCCGGCAGGTTTTTTCATCATATTGCTCATAGACGCAATCTCTCATATCCAACATGCCGCCGGCCACATATTCATAATAGGGGTTGCTTCTTTCATACATGGCATGACCGGCCACCGAAGCGATTGTACACCTCTGGTTGGGATGCATCGCGGTCACTTTTACATCATCCTTGGTTAAAGTGCCGATCACCGTTTCCTTAGCGCCATAAGGCTCACAACAGAAAGAGGCGCATTCCAAAACCTTACCGGCGTAATAAGAAATATGCTCCGGAAAACCCTCATAGATCCCGGCCGCCGCAAATATTACCGCATCACTGGAACGCCCGCCGATAATCACGTCCGCCCCCATCTCCAAAGCCTTTATAAATGGATGCACTCCCGCTACCGCTACGATGCGATCGGTTCTGTCCAGTTCCTCAAAGGTAAGGTTGCTCCTGCCGTCCAGTCCCTCAATAGCCTCGCCGGCTTGCATCTTCTTCCGGAGATACTCCTTGTCCACCTCCGAGTAAAAATAAGCCAATTTAAATTTTTTTAGGCCGTGTTTTTTCGCCAAATCGCGGATAATGTCAACATACATATCGACCCGGCTATTCGTCCCGGTATCGCCGGCGGAACCAATCATCATCGGAACTCCTTGCTTGCGCGAGGCCAACAACATCAATTCCAGATCATGCCTTTGCCACTCGATATGACTGGCGCATTTGTCGGCCCCTAAAGGCACCGGACCGATATCATCGCTCCCCGAATCACAGATGTAGTAGTCGGGTTTGGTCTCGGCGCCGATCCAGAAACTCTCCTCTTTGGTAGGCGCGAAACCCAAATGCCCGTTGGAACAATGGATTCGCAATTGTTCTTTTGCCATCGTTTAAACCCCTTTCTTTGAAATATAATGACATGTTATAACATGTTATTATATTATTTATTGCATAATTGTAAAAAATCCTGCTTGTTATTAAAAAAATTTTTATAAACATTTTACCGAATTGTTATTGGTGGTATCATAAAAAGTTCTTGTCGCAGCTCTCCGCCTTATTTTAGCGGTTGACCAATAAAAAAGACTGCCGCAAAATGCTCATTTTGCGACAGCCTTATTGTAAAAATCATAAAGTAAGTATTGAGATTTAACTCTCCGTTTCAATCGCTACTATATCCACGACCCCGTATTTTTCCCTTAACCTCGGTTTTTCAATCTTGCCGGTGGGATTGCGCGGCACTTTATCAAAGATAATTTTCCGGGGGCGTTTGTAACGCGGCAATGACATGCAGAAAGATTCGATATCTTCCTCAGTGCATTGGTAACCCGGTTTCAGTTCGATAATCGCCGCCGCGATTTCGCCGACCCGTTTATCGGGGAGCCCAATCACGGCCGCATCCTTGATCGCGTCATGGGAACGGAGGAAGTCTTCGATCTGGACGGGATAAATATTTTCGCCGCCGGTGATGATCACGTCTTTTTTCCGATCCACCAGATAAATGAAGCCGTCCTCATCCAACCGGGCCATATCTCCCGTATATAACCAACCGTCCTTAAGCACGGCCGCCGTCGCTTCCGGATCTTTGTAATAACATTTCATCATACCCGGTCCCTTGACGACCAATTCGCCGACCTCTCCCGGGGCTACCGGATCGCCGTTCTCTTTGACGATCTTGGCTTCCCAACCATATCCCGGCACCCCGATGGCGCCTACTTTATGGATATTTTCGACTCCCAAATGGACGCAACCGGGGCCGCACGATTCGCTCAGGCCGTAATTGGTGTCGTAAAGATGATCCGGGAAATATTGCTTCCAGCGGCGAATCAAACTGGGCGGCACCGGCTGGGCGCCGATATGCATCAGCCGCCATTGGGAGAGTTGATAATCTTCCAGTTTGACGTCGCCCCGTTCAATGGCGTCCAGAATATCCTGGGCCCAGGGGACCAACAGCCAAACAATGGTGATCTTTTCCTCGGAGACGGTCTTCAGGATCCATTCCGGCTTAATCCCGCGGAGCAACACCGCTTTGCCTCCTACCAGAAAACTGCCGAACCAGTGCATCTTGGCGCCGGTATGGTAAAGTGGGGGAATGCAAAGGAAGTTATCCTCCCTGGTTTGTCCGTGATGTTTCTGTTCGGTGATACAAGCCGACATTAAGCTTCGATGCGTATGGAGAATCGCTTTGGGAAATCCGGTGGTCCCGGAGGAGAAATAGACGGCCGCGTCATCGTCGTCGGTCAATTTGACATCGGGGGCTTCCGAAGAACAATTGGCGGTCAGCCGGTCATAGCTTTCCGCGAATGAAGGACGTCCTTCACCCGCGAAAAATAGCATTTTCACCTTTGGTATGATCTGATCATAAATGGTTTCCAGCCGCCCGATAAATTCGGGTCCGAAAACTAAAGCGACCGTATCGGATAAGTTTAAGCAATACCGGATCTCCTCGGCCGTGTAACGGAAGTTAAGCGGCACCGCGACGGCTCCCGCCTTTAAGATCCCAAAATAAACCGGCAGCCACTCCAGACAATTCATCAGTAGAATGGCCACCTTGTCTCCTTTTTTAATGCCCCGCTTGATGAGTAGATTCGCAAGGCGGTTGGCTTTTTCGTCGAACACCCGCCAACTCATTTCCCGCCGGTATTCCCCGGCCGGGTTGTTCTCAATCAGTTCATACTCTTTCCAAATTACATTATGCTTTTCCTGAAGGTCCAGATTAATCTCGGTCAGGCAAATTTCCGGTCCGTAAAGTTGGGCGTTGCGCGCCAGGATTTCCGTGATGGGCATTTTTCTTCCATCCTCCCCGTTCTACCGATGTAGACACTTTTAATGAAGTTTAAATAAAAAAACCGTGCTTCACAACAGTCACAAAACACCAAATAATATTATAAAGTTATGCTGGTGGATAATCAAGAGGATGTTGAAAGATTAAAATGGGGTTTTGGGTGAATAATCCAAATAACGGTTTTTGGGGAAGATATATTTAATCAATTCTTCGTAAGGAATGGCCTCGCTAAAAAGATAGCCTTGATATTTTTCGCAACCCAGTTCATGGAGGACGAGCTTTTGTTCCTCATTCTCGACATATTCGGCCAGGACCGTGTAGTTTAAAGATTTTCCCAACAAAACGATGGATGAGATAATATTGCGGCAGTTGTTATTAGTCAAGATCTCGTGTACTAGCGAACCATCAAGTTTAATCGTGTCAAAGTCGTATTCCTTAAGGTACATTAAAGAGCTATGCCCCATCCCGAAATCATCCATGGCTATTTTCACGCCTAAATTTTTGATGGCGATCATTTGCTCAATGGTTTTTCTGTTGTTGGCTAAGGCTAGCTGTTCGGTTATTTCAATTTGGATTGAACCCGGCTTGACATGATGCTTCTTGATGATTTCTTCAAGATTGGCGATGAAACTGTCGCTCTCTAATTGGACCGCTGAGACATTTACCGATACCGTAATCTCTTGTATGCCCATTTTATTCATTCTTTCCAAATCACTACAAGCAGTCTCCAAGATCCAGTAGCCCAGCTTATCCATTAACCCGGATTCCTCCGCCAGGGCAATCGCTAAAGGAGGATAAATATATCCATAGCTGTTGTGCTTCCACCTCAACAAGGCTTCCGCTCCGAAAACATTCCCTTCATAATCCACCTGCGGCTGATAGAATAGGGATATCCTCTTATTTTGAAGATCATCTTCCAAATCGGCAGTCAGGAATCGGGCGATATTCCCCACGTCGTCATACCTGGTAGTGAAATTGGACATTACTCTGTTTTGTTCATTGAAGAGAGTATATACTTTCTGGAGATTTTGGCCCATCCGCGCCTTGGAAACACCTTCGGCCAATCTGACAAAGGGCATGTAACAGATAGTCCCCACGACTAAGTTGAACAATTGCATCAGGCTGCCGTTAATCGACTGAGTTGAAGCATAACCGCTTAAGAAAATGGGCGTCGTCCATTCGACAAGGTTTATAGTATAAGGCACCAACCCGTAATAAACGGCCAAATAAGTGAAGACCGTCAGAATAACCGGTATACACAAAAAAGGAATCATGTAAATCGGATTTAACACGATCGGCATGCCGAAAACGATCAATTCGTTGATATTGAACAACGCGAGAATAAACGAGAGTTTTGATAAACGCAGCTGGTTCCGATGTCTGCCAACAATAAAAACGGCAATTATCAAGCAGAGGGTTGCGCCACAACCTCCAAGCAACACAAAAGTATCGAAGAATGTTTTGGTAAATATTTCAGTTGGAACTTGACCTAACCCGATTAAGGTTTGATTGGCGGTAAGCGCGGGTACAAATATTTTCTGGGCGACCGGCTCAAGGATGTGGCTACCATGCATTCCGAACAACCAAAGAATATGGATGAGAAAGATGAATAAAATGCCGCTCCAAAATGGCGATTTTACCTTGGAAAAACCATTGTATAATAAATTGGAAATCAGGTTTTGGATGTCGGATATATCCAGCATTACTGTTAGTATTTGTTTTATCAATGCAAAGAATATTATGGTGAGCATGGCCGGGTAAATGGAGGTTACCGCATAATCGTAAGTAGAATTGGCTCCGTCGGAAAATGCTTTGATTCTTAAAAATTTAAAAGAACTCAGCTTCAAAAAGAGCTTGGAGGAAACTACGGCTACGATTATCGCGACAAAAACGCCGAAGACTCCAAAATTCGCTATGGAAAAGCCCGCTTTGCTAAAACCGGAAATGGCAATAAACGAACCCAAGGAAACTAAAGCCGCGATGATCGGACTGACATTATCGCCGTGCCGATCGCGGTATTCCGCGACATACGAATAGCTAACGGATAAGACCATTAGAAGCGCCATAATATTGAAAGTGCCGTCGTGCATAGAGACCAAAACGAAGCGCCAATGGTCGCCCATGATTTTATCCATCGCATCTTGGTAGAATGATAGCGGCAGGCTCAAAAAGAACAAGGCGAATGAACCGAGTAATAAAAGAGGGATTAGGTAGATAAGCCCCCTTCTCACCGCAATCAGTAACAAACGGTTACCAAGCTTCTCATCAAGCACCGCAAAAGACTTGATCATTTTATTCCAGTTGCTCAAATCCCAACCCCCTTTCATTTCCCTGACAATCACGCCCAGCCGCGCGTAACTAAAACGATCCAACAGGTTGTATGAAATACTTCTAATTATATAAATCGTCAAATTATCTTTTTTTATAAGATTTTTGTTTTTTAGATATGATTTTAGCAAATTAAAAAAAGCCGTCCCAATTTTCGTTGAATTGGACAGCTTCTTGTTCTCTTACTTCATGCTTTTTTTTAAATATGGGTCTTCTTAATTTATCTTCCTTCCCCCGACGGAGTAACTAACCGCTTTGCTTCAGGACTTTTAAAAGATGGAAAGACATAGTATTGGAAAAAACTTGAAAGCGCTATTTAATAATATACTGCCTCCTAATGTTGCTTTGTTTAATCGGCATATCCTATACCCCAAAAAATATCTATAAATATGAGTTCCATTCCCCCATATAGCCGCATATAATAATTTAAACAACAAATCTTCTCTTCGGACAATGACGTCTCAAAGGGTCGAGCGGCTAATAAAAATAGCCGCTTAAGATCCGGGACGTTTTTTTATTTGGAAAGGGAGGTTGAAACTGATGTGCGGTATTGCCGGCTGGATTGATTTCACCCGGAACCTCACCTATGAACGGGAGGTTATCAAGGAAATGACCGAGCGGCTGACCCCCCGGGGTCCGGACGCGGAAGGATATTGGTTTTCCGAACATGCCGCCCTCGGCCATCGCCGGAACACGTTGAAGGTCGCTGCCATCCATCCATGGATTCCACGACTTCGACCCATCCTGGGTCTTAGATAAAAAATTAGTTTTAACTCTGTGTCGCTGCGCCTCTGCGGCTAAATCATTATCAGCCGCAGAGGTTTTGCATTTATCTCCTCCGAACCGGAATCCAAACCTCACTATAAGCGTAATCTTTTTTATCCTTGCCCATTTTAGTAAATGAAAAAGTGGGGGCATCGATTACTTCATAATCGGAAGTGGGAAGCCATTCCGAATATATTCCGGCCATAGTTTCTTGTAACATGGAAGGAAATGGTCCTTCATTCGGAAACACCGCCCAGGTGCAAGCCGGGACCGGCACTTTTTCCAAACGATCACTCACTTGATTTTCGGTCGTTAAAACACCTATCAAATGAGTTAAATATCCTTCTTCCTTTAAGAACTTGGCGTCGGCGTCATAAGAAGCATTAACAATTTCATAAGGCTCAATATTTTGAAGAGAATGCATTTCCGCTTTTTGTTCGTCCGTTATGCTCTCCGCCAGCTTTACGATCTCGTTATTAACGCCTTTGAACTGCATTGGGACCCGTTTACTGACGCCGACCAAATTAAAGGCCGGTTTGTCTTCAATTCTAAATTCCATGCTAATTCCTCCCTTGACCGATATCACAAATGAAAGTTTGGGAAACGATTTACTGACGCCTTTTTTTATCACATCCGAAGGTAAAAAACCGCTCCACTTTTTAAATGCCCGGGTAAAGCCGTCCACCGACTGATAACCATATTTAAAAGCAACATCCGTCACTTTTGCTCCATTTAACAAATCCTTGTTAGCTTCCGACAATTTTCGGTTTTTAACATATTCACTAAGCGTCAACCCTGAGAGATAAAAAAACAGCTTTCGAAAGTGATAGTCGGAAACCCCGGCATATTCGGAGATCAGCTCAAGCGATAGCTCATCGGTTAAATGCTCCTCAATATAGTCAATCACCTGGTTTAGTTCCTTTAACATCGTCTGCCCCCTTTTCATAGCTCCATGATACCAAAGCTATTTTAAGGATGCTCGACTTTTTTTAACCCAAAAATATCGAATCGGTATCAAGAAATGGTTTAGTTAAAAATACGAACATTAACGCTTATAGCTAATAAGCTCCGTCTTTTAAGTTTATCGATTAAAACCGATACCGGTTTTAACCGGTAAAATCCTTTACAGACACGGGTTTCCAACCCGTGGATTGGTGAAATTTTATATCATCCATATTAAATCGCATCCCTTAACCCTCTTACAAAAGACTCCACCTTATCCAACCCCGGATCCTCCGCGATCATTCGCACAATCGCGCTCCCGATAATCACCCCGTCGGCCAATCCCGCAACCGACCGCGCCTGTTCCGGGGTGGCGATCCCAAACCCCACCGCCACCGGGCATGCGCATAAACTCTTGACCCGCATGATAAATTCCGGCAATTCCGGCGGCAGACTGCTCCGGACCCCGGTTACCCCCTTTAAGGATACCGCATATAAAAACCCGGTACCGGCAGCGGCGGCGTTCCTAATCCGCTCATCCTTGCTGGTAGGAGCCACTAAAAAATTCAAACCTATTTCCAACTGATTAGCCAATTCCTGCAACTCTCCCGCAGCCTCCGGCGGCAGATCGGGGATGATCAACCCGGAGCAACCGGCGTCTTTGGTCTCTTCCATAAAACGTCTCAAACCGCGTTGTAAAACCTGATTATAATAGATCATCAACAGCAAGGGCGTCGGTAAGGAAAAGGCCACCGGCTTGACGGTTTCCAAAAGCTTCGTCAAGGTACAACCGTTTCGGAGCGCCCTGACTCCGGCCGCTTGAATCACCGGCCCATCCGCCAGCGGATCCGAAAAAGGGACCCCTATTTCAATCAAGTCAACGCCGGCCTCGACCAAAACCTCCAGGATTCGCGGCAGGCTGTCCAAATCGGGATCGCCGCCCATCACATAAGGGATAAAAGCCTTTTTACCCGTTTCCCGTAATTCTTGAAATCGCAACGCCACCCGGTTCATAACTTCACCCCCATTACGTCGGCTACGGTATAAATATCCTTATCGCCCCGTCCGGATAAATTGATTACCATGATTTCATCCTTTTTCAACTCCCGGGCGATCTTCATCCCCTCGGCCACTGCATGGGAACTCTCCAGCGCCGGAATGATCCCCTCCGTCAAGGTCAGGAATTTGAAGGCCTCCAGCGCTTCCCGGTCGTCAACGGACCGGTACTGGACCCGGCCGCTGTCCTTCAAAAAACTGTGTTCCGGACCCACTCCCGGATAATCCAGACCGGCCGAGATCGAATAAGCCTCAACCACCTGTCCGTCCAGGTCGGAAAGCAGATAGCTCTTGGCGCCGTGCAGAACTCCCGGCTTCCCCCGGCCTAAAGACGCGGCGTGTTCCCCGGTTTCCAACCCTTTCCCGGCAGCCTCGACCCCGATTAATTTGACGCCGGGCTCAGGGATAAACTCGTTAAAGATCCCCATAGCGTTGCTGCCGCCGCCGACACAGGCCACCACATAATCGGGAAGCCTGCCCTCAAGCTCTTGCAATTGATATCTGGTCTCCCGGCCGATTACCGCTTGAAAATCCCGGACGATCGCCGGGTAAGGATGAGGACCGACCACCGAACCGATCAGATAATAGGTATCGTCCACATTGGTGACCCAGTCACGAATCGCTTCATTGGTGGCGTCCTTCAGAGTCCGGCTTCCCGTAGTCACCGGCCGGACCTCGGCCCCCAATAATTTCATCCGGAACACATTCATGGCTTGCCGGGCGATATCCACCTCGCCCATATAAACGACGCATTTCAGCCCGAATTTGGCGGCAACGGTCGCGGTGGCCACTCCATGCTGCCCGGCCCCGGTCTCGGCGATGATCCGGGTTTTGCCCATCCGCCGCGCCAGCAAAATCTGGCCCAAAGCGTTATTAATCTTGTGCGCCCCGGTATGGTTAAGATCCTCCCGTTTAAAATAAACCTTACCCTCACCGAGCTCCCGGCTGAACCGTTCGGCATAATACAAGGAAGTAGGCCGCCCCGCATAATGGCGGAACAAATTATCCAATTCGGCAGTGAAATTCGGGTCCTTGGCGTATTTATAATAAGCTTCCTCCAATTCATCCAAAGCAGCCATCAACGTCTCCGGCACAAACCTCCCGCCATATTCGCCAAAGTACCAATCTTGATAGGTTGACATTTTAAAATACCACCTTTATATAGTAGTCAGCATATAGGAGTCAGGAGCCAGCATTAAGGCAGTAGTCAGTAGCCAGTAATCAGTAGTCAGCATGAAAACGTGATCATAAGTTGAGGAGCCGACATAAGGGCAGTAGTCAGAAGTTGAGGAGCCAGAATAAAAACAGTGGTCAGAAGATGAGAAGCGGGAGTCAGCATGAAACGGTATTAAGATTTTGGATTTTGAAGCTTAGCTTACAATCTCCTGGCTTCTGTCTCCTGTCTCCTGACTACTGCTTTTAGGCCCTTAATTTTACTCATCAAACTTTCTACCTTGTCCGGGTCTTTCACCCCCGGCGCCCGTTCCACCCCGCTTGAGAGATCCACTCCATCGGGCCGGACGGCCCTGATTGCCGCTTCAATATTGTCGGGATTCAGTCCTCCGGCTAAAATTAACGGAACCCCCAACCCCCGGTAATCGGCGACCAACTCCCAATCGAAAGTCCTGCCGGTTCCACCGGCGGATTCAGCCGAATAAGAATCCACCAAAATCCCCCGAAGCGCCGCTCCCTTCCAGATCGAATCCGAACGGTCTTGACCGGCCCGAAATACCTTAATCGCCCGTCCCTCCAAGATCTCACAGTCGTCCGGAGTCTCATTCCCATGCAACTGCGCCAGATCCAAACGGCAATCCCGCATAATTTCCTTAATCCGGAGCGGATCTTCGTCCACGAAAACTCCGACCTTGATAATGAAAGGCGAAAGCCGCCCGGTGATCCGGTAAACTTCCTCCACCGTGACCCGGCGTTTCGATTCGGCAAAAACAAACCCTAAGGCCGCCACCCCCAGTCTTTGGCAAGCCAGGGCATCTTCCGGATTAGTAATCCCGCAAATCTTAACCGGAACCATTTCACCCTCCGATTAATTCTTCAATTTTAGCTCCGGGATCGGCGGCGGTGACGATCGCCTCTCCTACCAATACCGCATTAATACCCGCTTGGGCCAGACGTTCAATGTCACGGCGACTATTGATGCCGCTCTCCGAGACCACGATTTTTCCTTTGGGAATCCGATCGATCAATTGAAAGGTGGTTTCCAAGTCCACCTTGAAAGTATTTAAATTGCGGTTGTTGATTCCGATCAAGTCCGCTCCGGCTTCCAGGGCGATGTTCAATTCGTTCAGGTTATGGACTTCAACCAAAGGGGCCAATCGCAGTTCTCCAGACTCTTTTATTAAGTCCGTCAACTCCGATTCGGTCAGGGCGGCCACAATCAACAGCGCCGCATCCGCCCCATACGCTCTGGCCTCATACAATTGATAGCGGTCGATGATGAAATCTTTCCGGAGTACCGGAAGATTGGTCGCCGACTTAACCAATTGCAAATAGCCCAACGATCCTTGAAAAAACTTCTGATCCGTCAAAACCGAAATCGCCGCCGCGCCGGAAGCCTTGTAAATACGCGCCAGTTGAGCTGGAGCAAACTCTTGACAAAGCAATCCCTTTGACGGAGACGCCTTTTTAAGCTCTGCGATTAATTTAATCGAATCCCCGGCAAGACTTTCCCGAAAAGGCCTGGTTGGGGGCGCGTTGATCACCCTCCGCTCCAACTCCAGGAGAGGCATTTGTTCTTTTCTCGCCGCCACCTCGGCGTATTTGAATTGTAAAATTTCTTCTAAGAACATGAATGACTCCTTTTTTAGGATATAGTGGTCAGTAGTCAAAAGCCGGTAAGTTGTGAGTTGTAATTTGAACCTCAGAGTTCACCCATACCCTATCCATACTCCCGACTGCTACTCTATCTTTTGACCTCGCCTTGACAGACAATCACACGCGGAACGCGGAACCCGGAACGCGTAACGAAACAATCCTATCCCGCCGTCTTCCGCAACTGCTCCAACTTGGCATAGGCTTTTCCTTCAACGATTAACTTTTGAGCCAAGAAAACCCCTTCTTGGAGATCGGAGACCAGATCGGCCGCCATTAATGCCGCCGCTGCGTTAAGCAGGACTACATCCCTTTTCGGACCCTGCTCGGTCCCTTTGAGAATATTCTCGGTAGTCCTGGCGTTTTCAGCCGGTCCCTCGCCTTTTAAAGCTTCCTTCGGAGCCTGCGTTAAGCCCAAATCCGCCGCCTTGAACTCCAGTTCGATTATCCTGCCGTTTCTCAAGATACTCGCTTTATTCACGCCTTCCAACGACAATTCATCCAGACCTCCGCCGCCGTGGACGACCACCGCCCGTTCCACGCCCAGCCGTCCCAGCACCTTAGCCATGGTATTGGTCAGTCCCGGATCGAAGACTCCGACTAACTGGCAGTTGGCGCCGGCGGGATTGGTCAATGGTCCAAGCAGATTAAAGACCGTCCGGAAACCAAGTTCCCGCCGGGGCCCGGCCGCATGTTTCATTGCCTGATGAAAGACGGGAGCGAATAAAAACCCGATTCCGGTTTCTTTCAAACAATACTCAACCCTTTCCGGAGGTAAATCCACTTTAATGCCTAACGCCTCCAACACATCGGCGCTTCCGCAGCGGCTGGACATGGCCCGGTTGCCGTGTTTGGCCACGGGAATGCCCGCGGCGGCCACTATAAAAGCGGCGGTGGTCGAGACGTTAAAAGTATGGGAACCGTCGCCGCCCGTCCCGCAAGTATCGACCACCCGGGGGGCTTTGAAATTCACCTTCAGGGATTTTTCCCGCATCACCCGCGCGGCCCCGGTAATCTCATCAACCGTTTCCCCTTTTAAGCGCAGAGCGGTCAAAAAACTGCCGATTTGAACCGGCGAGGCTTGGCCTTCCATAATTGCCTTAGTAGCCCCGATCATTTCTCCCTCGGATAAATCCTCCCGCCGCGCTAACTTCGCTAAACTCTCTTTAATCATCTTTGCTCAGCTCCTCTCAATCTTTTCTATGCTCAAGACTTTTGTTTCGCTAAATATACCAATTGTAAATTGACGGACTCCGCTTCCCGCTTAAATATTTGATAGCCAAGTTTTTGATAAAGGTATAAGTTTTTTTCACTCTTGGCTCCGGTAAATAACTCAAACCGGAAACACTCATCGAAAACCGCTTCGATTTCCCGCATTAAATCGGTCCCGATCCCTTGGTTCTGCCGTTCCGGGGCTACCATTAATCTTCCGATATAGCAAACTCCATCTTTTTGATAAGCTCTGATCGAGCCGACAATTTCATTATCAATTACGGCTTTTAAAACCACCTGCTCTTTAAGTTCTTTTTCCAGTTCGGCTTGGGTCTGTCGTAACGGCGGTATATTATAATCATCATATAAGGCCGCTTCGCTTTGAAAAGCGCGCTTTTGCAGGGACAATATCTCCGCGGCGTCCGAAACGGTAGCGATCTTAATAATCGGACGGCCGGTCGTCTCTTTGGATTTATTTAAATGCAGGAAATTGGCTAGCATTTTTTTACCGACCCCGGTAAAGACGGATTCCGGGTGAAACTGGACGCCATATGTCGGGTGACGGTTATGTTTAAAACTCATAATTAATCCATCTTCAGTCGTGGCTGTTACTTCTAATGTCCTGGGCAATGTTTCTCTTTCCACTACCAATGAATGATAACGCGCCGCCTCAAATGGTTGAGGGATATCACGAAACAGATCCCGGCCGTTATGGTAAATCAAGCTCATTTTGCCATGAACCGGATATGGATCCCGGACCACCCTACCTCCAAATACTGCGCCGATACATTGGTGTCCTAGACAGACTCCTAAAATTGGGACTTTACCGGAGAAATGCCTGATTACCTTCATAGAAATGCCGCTTTCTTTGGGAGCGCCAGGTCCCGGGGATATTACCAAATACTTTGGATCCAAGTCCTCTAATTCTTTAATACCGACTCGATCGTTACGGAAAACCTTCGCTCTAACCCTTAATTCACCAAAATATTGGACCAAATTGTAAGTGAACGAATCATAATTATCGATGATTACCAGCAACCCCGTCACCCCTCCGACCGTGCCAAAGCGGTCAACAACGCTCCGGCCTTATTCATTGATTCCGCGTATTCCTTTTCCGGCTCCGAATCGGCCACAATCCCCGCTCCTACTTGAAGGTGGGCTTTACCATCCTTGAACAATACCGTCCGGATGGTAATACAGGTATCCATATTGCCGTTATAACCCAGGTAGCCCACTGCTCCTCCGTAAAACTCCCGTTTGGTGGGTTCCAGTTCGTCAATGATCTCCATGGCCCTGATTTTTGGCGCTCCCGTGAGGGTACCCGCCGGAAAAACCGCCCTTAGCAAATCGACGCCGGAATATTCAGAGAGAAGTTCCCCCTGAATGGTGGAGACAATGTGCATCACATGCGAATAAAACTCCACCGTCATTAAATCGGTGACCTGAACGCTTCCGAATTTGCAGACCCGGCCTAAGTCATTGCGGCCCAGATCAACCAGCATCACATGCTCGGCGCGTTCTTTCTCATCCGCCAACAATTCACGGCGGATTTTTTCATCCTCGGCCGCCGTTTTACCCCGGGGCCTAGTCCCGGCAATCGGTTTTAAAGTGACCCGCCCCTCCTCCAACCGGACCATAACTTCCGGAGACGACCCGGACAGTTGAAAGCGGCCGAAATCCAAATAAAATAAGTAGGGTGACGGGTTAATCGTCCGGAGCACCCGGTAAAACATCCAGGGATCCCCTTGAAAATCCTTGATGATTCGCTGGGATAAAACCACTTGAAACGCGTCTCCGGCGTAAATATAGTCCTTGATCCGCTCGACTCCCGCCATAAACTCCGATTTTGATAAGGTAGCCTTTCCGGGATGATTTTCAACCTTTTTAAATTCATCCGGTAACGGCTTAAGCTGCAGTTGATTGCCGAATCGCGCCTGAATCTCCTCCAACTCGGCTGCTCCTTTGGAATACGAAGCCTCAATAGCGGCCGGATTAACCTCCGCCAGCACAATCAGAGTGACCCGGTGCAGCACATGATCAAAACGCGCCAAATACTTGGGAACTATCCAGCAAAGATCCGGTATTTCCGTTACAAGCACCTTTTTCAAGGGCAATTTTTCAATTTGCCGGACATAATCGTAACCGATATATCCCACCGCGCCGCCGTAAAACTTGCCCAGCTCCGGACAGGGCGCCACTTTCAGAGAGTCGATCGCTCTTTGAAGCTCGGCGAGAGGCTCCCCTTCAATTTCCGTGAAGTCTTTTCCTTGAATAATCGAAACCCGGTCGTTAACAGCCTGTAGTATCAATAACGGATTCCAACCGATGAAGGAATAACGACCTACCTGTTCACC
>JAAYHS010000053.1 GCA_012735315.1 Bacillota bacterium
CGGGAGGGTTTGTTGGGTAATATCCGGGACTTACTGTAGAGGCGAGGTCCAAGGACAGTTTGCGAAAAAATTTGGCGAATGTTTGAAATGTGATTTCTATGAATTAGTGAAGTCCGAGGAATATCCGAACTTTAAATTATCTGCTCTTCTGCTCAAAGACTTGGAGGAGAAATCTTAAGGCAAATTATTTGGGGTTTCAATTTCTTATAGTAGGCTAAAAACGAGAACGAAACGGAGATCGATGCCATCCTTGGCAAGTTTCAATCCCTCATAGGTAATCTAGAAACCCGTTTGAATTGCAGTTTTTTAGTCCAGGATTTAGAATGCAATTCACTCATTCCCGGACCGATTTTAAATACAACTTAATTAATCCATATTGCCACAATTTTACTTATGTTATCGCCCCCGGTTTTTTTATGCTACAGAATTGACAACACATGTTTCTTTATAATAATTTATCGCCCCTCATTGTTTCATAAAGCCTAAACTTTACATGTTCGAAAACTCTATTAGTAACAATTTCTTGATCATTGCGGACTTCAATAACCTTACGGCTAGTAGTGGCATAAATCGGCACACAATTCCGGGCAAAGGCCCATTGAACCATTAAAAACGTTGCCCCAAAATCACCTTGTATTAAAATATAATCTCCTTCTAGGATTTGATTACTTAACCACTCCTGAATAGGTTGAAGGTAGCCGGCGACTTCGGGGATTTCCGGAGGGATTTGCGACCATAACCCTTTTAAGTTATCGGGTAAATAATGAATCTCTCCGACTCCCAACTCTGCATAGGCTTCTCTTTTTTGCTGTTCAGTTAATTCATGGGAAAAAAGAAGATAAAGATCGGGCAAACTAAACCACCTGCTTATATTTGATTAAACGGAAATTCATCCGGTAGTTTTTCAAGAGCTTTATTGTTAAATACATACTTTTCGACATTATTTAAATGACTATAAGCTTTACCAATGTCTTCTCTAAAAGTATTACCATCGGAATAACCCGCGTGCGCAATCAAATTTCTAATTTTCCGTATTGAATTGAATACTTCATGCGCCTTACTATATTCCGGCTTAGTTGAAGATCCAAGTTTTTCAATTAATGTCTTGATTTTTCCCCGGTTGGCATTACCCCAAGAAATTTTAGAATTTCTCTCCCGGTAAATCTCGAGTATTCTAGTAATAATTGATTCCGTAAGGCAAATGTAACCATGGGCAAATCGGTAATTATCAAAATACCATTGAGCAAGGGAAAATTGAAGTTTTCCGCTTGAGCTTATACCTTTAAACTTATCGACAAAGGATTGTAAATAAGGTTGCATGTATCTCACTACTTGTTCAGATGAGTCGGTATTTTTTAGCAAATGATTAAGGCGATCAATTTCTCGTTTAAAGTCATCGATATAATTAATATTGACCAAATCCGATATGTTTCTTATCGTCTCCGATATACCATCATCTTTAATTAAATCAGCAAGTAAATAGCCATTACCAAAATTGATAAAATTATAGGCCCCTCTTGCCCACAAAGTAATATTATACAAAGGACTTAAATCAACAATCGGAGTATAACCTAATTCTTTTGTGGCTTCTAACATACCATAGAACAAGCCGGTGATTTTAAGGTTGTTCCTAGATTCCAAAATTGTAATTAAGTCCAGCATCAGATAGATAAACAGCGGTATCGAACGAAACGCATGAGTTATATCTAGATAAATTTCGTCATTTTCCCCCAAATTTTCGCCAATCCGCATGAAAACATCAAAATTACTCCATAGCTCTTTTTCATTTAAGCCATAATCAATGATAAAACAATGGGAACCGCCGGATGCAGAACTTCTTAGGTATGTTAAATAACCATCAATCGCGTCGTTAACTTTATTTAGGTAATCCTCACTAATCCCAGCATCACCTACTTTATATGAAGCAACCTTATCCCCCAACTCAAGCCAATAATCTTGATCCCAACACTGATTACCGGCAGAAGAAAAATAATCATAAACCTCTTCCCACATAGATTTTGAAGTTCCAACCAGATAAAGCTTGTCAACCTGAAAATGTTCACTTAACGCAGCGGCAATAAAAGAAGTCTCATATTCATTTTGGCTGTCTTGAAATCGATAAACAGTCTTCTCATATTTCCGCGCTGAAATGTTGTCTTTAGTTAGTTTGCCGGTACCCAGCGCTGAAATTAAAACTTTGGCCATTTTAGAAATCACCAGCCTCTTTTCGAATAAGATAATATATAGACCTAACTTTTAGTAATTTTCACCCATCCGGGAACAATCTTGGATGAACCGTCTATTATCACCATTCGTGTTTTTGGAAAAAAATTAGGATCGGCTTTCTTATAGTTATGCTTTATCACTTGATGGAGGAAATCATCGGAAAACTTCTGAGCAATGGTATTATCGTAATAGGTCTTCCCCGAACCGATCCGGAGATAAGCTTCCTTGGCGGGTTCAGCTTGAGTTACCGCTTGTAAGAGGCGGCTATAAAATTCTTCTAAATCTTTGGTCACTTCCCCGTGGTTGTGTTGCAAATGATTCAGTTCGATTTCAATGTTCTTTTGAGTGTAATTGTTTATAATCCCCAGCAAGGTTTTTTCGTTGCCCTCCACGAGGAAAGGGAACTTCTCCCGGATCTCGCCATTCTTAGCATTAGTCTTTATGCTAAAAGAACTGACACTGCCCCGCTTGATTACTTCTTTAATAACCGGGATATCCGTCTTTTTAGTTTTTAAATTGATTTTATAAAATATGGCGATTCGCAATTCATCTTCCGGAAAAGGCATGGTATCCGAAACAAGCAAATGTTTTAAAACATCATCGCCGTATTTGCCAAAAATGTCTTCACCGATATAGCCCTTCCCGTCTTTTAAATTTTTCTCCGCAGAAAAAAAGTGACTGATTAGAGCGGTCCGAATAGCTCCTTTCAGACTGCTGCCGGGGATATAAGGTTGGTTTCCCGATTTAATATGCAGTTGAATTTGTTCTTTTATTTCCTCACTGACCGGTATTTTCCGCAAGGCATATTTTTTATAATCCAGCCTATTTTCTTCCAAAAAGCTTTTTAGCTTGAATCTATCCTGCGTATTTCCTTTTGCTTGATTTTGCACAATCATCACAAATTGGTCAATCATCTCATCACAATTCGGCTTCGTTGCCAACTCTTGTAACAACCGATCATGATCAAGATAATAAACAAATCCGTTATCATAAACGTAATCGGAAAACTGGGACAAAACATCCCCGCTGCCGATATTAACCGCAGTCAAAACCTCTAATTCAAGTTTCATGCTCTTACCTCCCCGACGGGAATAAGAAAGGCCTTTCCGTTCAGATACACCTTATGTTTTTCGAATCCTTCGGGTCTGATATCAATGAGATCTCCGAGAACTTGTCCTGAAAAAATGCTTCCTTCTTTAAGAAGCCTTACCCTTTTTTTCCGTAGAGACCTTCCGTATTGTGAATAAATATAACCACTTCTTTCAGTAAGTTCATAATAGACCAGTTTATCCACTTCTTCCGGCTTGGGATAGATACTGGAAAGACTCATAAAATAAACTTCTCCACTAATAAACATCTCCGGCCATTCTTCTGTTTTCACTTCATCAAAAACTCCCATACCTTGGCTACGCTTTCCGCCTAAACCTTCGTCGGCCATTAGTCTTACTACAGCCATAAACCGCCGGTCAATTTCTCCCCGGCAAATAAAGTACATAAACGGACGGATCATGACATCTCCGATTTGCCGGTATGTAACTTCGATTTCTTCTTGATAATAAAAGTTGTCTGACTGGTCATTTAACCTCGAAACTACAACTCTCGGTTTGGCATCAGCAGCAAAGAGCTTTATCTCATCAGAACTCGTCCTGTCCAAACCTAAAGATTCGATCTCCTCCTTAGTACAAGCAAAATTGTCTCCTAATACTTCGTAATTAAGGAGATTAAAAGCATAATACCCGTCCTCATTTTGCCAGTATTGCTGTAAACGTTTGAAAGCCTCTACGGAAAGATATTTTATTTTCTTTGTTTTTTTAAGATTAATTAAATCTTTATGCCTGCCTTTTTCCTCAATCGGAGCTAACGGACGGGGAAGAAAATATAACTCCTTGCTTTGACCGTTGGAATGATTAAAAAAACTCATACCGTGAAGAAGGGAAGAAATAGATAAGCTATTAAAGGATTTACTTATAAACTCTTCCGCTTGATCCGCGCCGTAAAGCGAAACAGCGCAATTGAAAAGCGCGGAAAAAAGCTGATCCGAAGAGAATATCTCTTTCAGTTTGCCGGCACTGTCGCCAAAGTGAAACTTCGCCCGGTTGCCAGGGTAAAATTTGAAAACTTTCATTAGCTCAGTCCTCCAGCTTTTTCTGAAGTTTCTCTTTGAATTCGGCCTTGTCAAAGTCTTTTAAGTTTCCGGTATAAAGCAATGTCGCTACATTAGCCCCTTCATAGTCTTTCAGAGTCTTAACCCCGATCTCCAAATCCTTAAACTCAATCCGTCCGTAGCCTCTTGAACCGCTTCCTCCCAAATAATCGTCTTCCAACAAGAAAAGGCCTTGAATCAGGCATTCAAATCTTTCGACATCTTCTTTTTCCATTAGGTTAAAGACCATCTGAAAGTCAAACTCCGCCCCTTGCGGTACTCTTTCAATTTGCCGCGGATGTTGTGCACGAGAGGTTGTTCGGTCGATAAGATTTTCCCACTTGCTTTCGGTATAGTCCATCTCAAGCTCCCTAAATTCCCCTTCTTTATTTTCCATCTTGCGTCTTGTCTCTTCCGTCAGATGGCAATCCCGGACTAATAGACGGGTAGGACCGGTTTCTTCCGCTCTTTTATCTGCCGCGGACCCAAAAATAACACAGATGTTACAGTCCTTATCCTTATTACCGCATATACATAGTTCCTTACCTTCTTTTTTCTCCAGTAAGCTACGTATTTTGCCCTTTAAAGAAGAACCGGGTATATAAGGAACTCCTTCACTGGTTTTTATGACACTATTATCAATATCGCCAATGGCAACGTCAGTCTTGGAACCACCTATGTGTAATCCGGTCAAAGCTTTGATTTTACCGTTAATAAAAAGTTTCGCCTGTAATCTCATTTCAATCTCCCCCCTATTTGTCATCTCCGACATATTTTCTGTAAGCGACAATGGCTTCCATAAACTGCTTGAAATTATGTAAATGTTGTTCGTTGTTTATATCCATTTTTTTTGCCAGGTAATCGAGTAAATTCATAAACTCTCTTAAAAGAGGAAGTTTTTCATTTCGGCCCGAAGTATAAGCAAAATGAGGTCGTAAAAGCTTGATATCCATCACTTTATGGGCGTTAAGCACTCGCGCATAAATTTTTCTTATCATTGAAGTTGTTACTTTGCCAAATTTTAGCCTTTCTGCATACATCTTTACATTATCACAGAAAGTATCATACTGATCTTTTTTCTCATTCAAATCCAGTACAATTTCTTTGAAATACTTAACATTTTTATTTTCAATAGCTCTACAGTTAAGTGCAATACGCTTCCCGGTTTTCCCCTGATTAATTTCAAATTCTATATCTAATTTTTCATAAACATCTCGTAATTTTAAACCGTTACCCAACGAACTTTCATAAAATTCATAATCTTGACCATCTTCTGCATGAATTAAGCCCTTTTTCTCTCTAAAGTTTATCTTTGTTACTTCACCTATCATTCTTTCTTCCCCCTTACTTTTCTGGTTTCCATCTGCGCCCATTTAACTGCCGCCGGAACCACCATAATATTACCGACCTTTTCATCAATGTTTTTACCTAAGATATTGTTTATTACAATTTTCCGATATTCTTCAATTAACCTATCCGCATCCTCACGCGCTACATCCCGAAGGTAATAAGCCAAACGCCAAAAACGAACGTTATCCACTCTGCCTTGGAGTGAATCTTGAAGGATTCTCCTAAATCCCAAAGTAGACTTCCAAATCTTGTATAAAAAAGCCCGTCCAAACTCTCCTTTGTCTTTACTACTGTTATTAATCATTGTTTTCAGCAAAAGTTCTTTAAAACTCCTGATGCAATCAAATTCTGTCCAATTGAAGACTTCTCCGAACAAAGACACCTTGTCCTTGGAAGGTATCGCCTTTCCGGGTTCTAAACGGCTTTTGGCGTTTTCCAAAGCTTCCTCAGTCATCTGGGAGGACATTATAATCGGATAATTGAATCTGAATATGCAAATTCCGGCGGAAAAAGTAACTTGCGGGTGATGGCAGGTGAAATTATGAAATTTTTTATAAAACTCTTGGGTGAAATCTAAAACCTTGTCCCAGGCTCCGACGATAAAAGTATCATCCCCGCCGGAGAAGACTATATACAAGTAATCCTGCCAATTCTTCTCCATAATCAGGTGGTTGATATATCCTTCGAAATACAATGCCAACATGCGGCTGAGAGAGGCGACCCGGGAAATCGTCGATTTTTTCCCTAATCCGCGCAGGAATAAACTACCGAGATTGTCCACGTCCAATTTGAGCAAAGCCAATTTCGGGTCACCGGTGCTCTTTTCGGAAATCTCTTCGAAGGTGAGTTGCTGGTTCTTTCGTTCATTATCATTATATTTATATGGAAGCCGGTAAGCACCAAACCGGAAACCGCGGAAACCATCTTTAATAAATTCCGTATCATTTAAGAGATAGGCATTTTTCTTCTCTTCTTGATTTACCTTTTGCCGTGTAGTAAAACTGTACTCCCAACCAAAGGCGTTGAATACGTCCTGATAATTTGTTACGGTTTCCTTGTTATTCTCCTTTACTTCTTTGATCACCAGGCAATCCGCATCTTTTATATCATTAGTAAGCTCCATAAAACTGGCGCAAAAAGTACAGTTGTTTTTCTCGGTCTCAGGATCGTATTTAATCTCCCTTTCTCCTTGTTCGATCCCGCAGAGTTGACAATGGGTGTTGTCTTTTGAACCGTAGCCAAAGGGGCCAAAAATCGCGTGGTAGTTCTCTTGCAACCCGATTTCCGCCCATTTTTTGTTTTTCACGGCATTAACTTTTTCTTTAACTTTCTCCCATTGAAGGTTAAACTCTGTAAAATTCTCCGGGGAAAGCAATATATAATCCAAAGCGACATAAATGGCTCCCCCGTGAAATTTTAATAATTGTTGGGAGATATTTTTCCTTAAAGAGACGAACTTCTCTTCGCAAACCTTTGGGGCCAAAATATAGAAATTTCCTCCGCCATTATAAAGAATATTGGCCTCTTTGAGATTTAACTGTCTAGTCAGGTATCTGGTTAGCGCATCGGTTAATAGAGAAATATATACGGAGTGCCCCTTCAGTGTTTTAGCCGCGCCTTTACTTGGGATGTTGAAAATAAAATCCTGGATTCCGGAAACATCGCCGTTAATGAGCATAAAGTGGTTATCGCTGTTTTTTGACATCTGTTTCAGGCTTTCGGATGTTAAATGTCCTTCTTTATATTCATCATAAAGGCAAAGAGCGATAGCGGCAGTAGTTTTGGCATGATCAAAAAGTGATATATCCGGAATATAGTTAGTGGTTTGTGCCGGCACGCACCATAAATATTTTTCTAATAAAAAGTAAAGCTGAATTTCATTATTAATCTCAGACAATTCACCAAGAAAACTGTCAACTATTTTCTTATACCGCTCAATGGTTATAGTAGGGTTTTTATCAGGAAAACCTGAAGAAATAGAGAGTGGCGCTAGACTATACCCATATTCGTTTATTTGTTGGTCGAAAAGCCGGGAGAAGATTGGCCTTAACGGAACGGTATAGTATTTTTCTTGGGTATCGCCTTCTTCCCGTTCAGATGAAGACAACCAGTCAGCAAGTTGAATAATTGTCTCCCAGTCGCTTCGTGGTTCATGATGAAATAATACTAAATCAATTAAATCATCACTAAATGCCTGAAAATACAGGCTCTTTTTTTTCAATACATCTAGAAGCTGTGCAGAATACTTAGGATGACCCACCCTAATATGTTTAAATTTGTCGTCACCTTTATAGCTTTTACTTCGTTCAATAAACTTTCCGATGTCATGAAGTAGAGCTGCAATATATAAGGTATCCCGCTGCAATTCCCTTTCTCCCCTCCTCAGTTAAATAACTTTAAATTTGTATCAAAAACTTATCACGTTTTTTATAACTAATTTTTTCTATAATTACTTTTTTGCTCACTAACTCTTAATTTTTAAAATAGTTCAACAAATACCAAGATTATCCTCTTTTTTCGTTAATATCCTATATATAAAAAAACCATATTATTGATCCCTCAATGTGAATAAATACGGCCAAGAAGGTGTCAATCCCTCAAAGGTAGTCTAAAAACATAGCCGACTCTGCCAAAGACTTCCGCTCGCAGGCTTGTGTCAATCCCTCAAAGGTAGTCTAAAAACCCCTGTCAGGGGGGGTGACTGTCTGTCAGTGGGTCGTGTCAATCCCTCAAAGGTAGTCTAAAAACGGGTGTCTTTCGCATCATAACCCATTGCATTTTCGATGTGTCAATCCCTCAAAGGTAGTCTAAAAACCATGCGAAATTGACGGGGTTTTTTCGACCGAGGAATGGTGTCAATCCCTCAAAGGTAGTCTAAAAACTTTTCCCAACGCCGAGTTCCCTTATATTCCTGGTCGGTGTCAATCCCTCATAGGTAATCTAAAAACCGGGTTGAATATAGATAATGTTATCATTTGGAGTGAGTTTCAATCCCTCATAGGTAATCTAAAAACTATTTGACATTCCGCCGCCTTCTTCCCAAAGTGCCGGGTTTCAATCCCTCATAGGTAATCTAAAAACGAATCCATAGGCTTTTCTTCCCGCTTGCTCGGCGGCGTTTCAATCCCTCATAGGTAATCTAAAAACGAAACCATACCACAAGCCAAGATTGAAATACTCGAAGGTTTCAATCCCTCATAGGTAATCTAAAAACACAACAACTGGAGGGCAGAAATGGAAAGGGTCGAAGGTTTCAATCCCTCATAGGTAATCTAAAAACGTTAAATTGATTAAACAGTCAATGAAAAATCAAAAAGTTTCAATCCCTCATAGGTAATCTAAAAACGGAGATTACCCGATGGAGTCACGAAGGACGACAAGCGTTTCAATCCCTCATAGGTAATCTAAAAACTAAGTCCGCGGATCTTAAGCGAGCGCTATTAAAGTGTTTCAATCCCTCATAGGTAATCTAAAAACCCAAAGAGGGATGGCAATTGGTGTGAAGGGAAAAAAGTTTCAATCCCTCATAGGTAATCTAAAAACCCTCTTGCTTCTGGAAATTTTGGCGGTGTATCCAAAAGTTTCAATCCCTCATAGGTAATCTAAAAACTGAAATTTTTGGCGAAGACATTTTAAGACCAATCAAGTTTCAATCCCTCATAGGTAATCTAAAAACAATCAGACTGCCTCCTATTATAGACCCCGCGGTCAGGTTTCAATCCCTCATAGGTAATCTAAAAACATCTGCAGTCAATCCATATGTTCGAACGCTATCTGAGTTTCAATCCCTCATAGGTAATCTAAAAACACGACGATGAGGCACGACAATTATTCAAACAATACGGTTTCAATCCCTCATAGGTAATCTAAAAACTTCAAAGTTCTTTTCGATGTATTTGATGGGGTCGAGGTTTCAATCCCTCATAGGTAATCTAAAAACTCAAAATTTATTAAGAGGAGCAAAGGCTTTAGGAGAGTTTCAATCCCTCATAGGTAATCTAAAAACTCTAAGAGTATTAATTGTTACAGCGCTGGCTTCAGTGTTTCAATCCCTCATAGGTAATCTAAAAACGCGCCATCCTCGGAATGCCGTTAATGTCATGGCAGTGTTTCAATCCCTCATAGGTAATCTAAAAACTACGAATAGCGCTGTTGGTTTTATGGATTAATTCTTGTTTCAATCCCTCATAGGTAATCTAAAAACCCCGAACTGCATCGACTATCGTATCCGCCAAATCACGTTTCAATCCCTCATAGGTAATCTAAAAACCTTCATAAGGTATTTCAAAAGTGACGCTGGTTAAGTCGTTTCAATCCCTCATAGGTAATCTAAAAACTTACGCGGACAATGGTCCTTATTTTACTTATGACAGGTTTCAATCCCTCATAGGTAATCTAAAAACTTCAAAAAACGGGATCAAAGTTTTTAATTAACCCTTGTTTCAATCCCTCATAGGTAATCTAAAAACGATGTTTGGAGAACAAAAATTTTACAGGAAGGAGGGTTTCAATCCCTCATAGGTAATCTAAAAACTGATTGGGGACGGCGAAGGGGGTATTTTTGATGGCGTTTCAATCCCTCATAGGTAATCTAAAAACACAATCTTTGGCAGTTCCTGCTCGATTTTTTTCCTGTTTCAATCCCTCATAGGTAATCTAAAAACGTTGCGCGATATGTGCTTAAAAAGATTACAGGAGAGTTTCAATCCCTCATAGGTAATCTAAAAACCTTAATTTGTTTTATGATATGTATCACATATCTTGGAGTTTCAATCCCTCATAGGTAATCTAAAAACCGGGCGACTAACAGGGCAGGATTTACTCCAGATGATGTTTCAATCCCTCATAGGTAATCTAAAAACTGATAGGTTGTATTTGATATTTACCCGGTTTTGTGAGTTTCAATCCCTCATAGGTAATCTAAAAACAGGGTTTTTTTTGCTTCGTTCACCGCCCCTTGGATGGTTTCAATCCCTCATAGGTAATCTAAAAACTTATCCGGGGATACTAGCCGCCTCCCCGGAAGGGCGGGTTTCAATCCCTCATAGGTA
>JAAYHS010000054.1 GCA_012735315.1 Bacillota bacterium
GAATATCCAGCCCTTCTCCGAAAGTTCGGAATTGCGCCATTAATTCCTCTAACAAGACAGCGACTTTGTTATCATCCATCAAAATCACCTTTTTAGAATCGTTTAGATATTAATTGTATCATAACTTTCGTTGCTTGGACACTCATAATATTCAGATTCGTGGGCCGGATTTTTCATATTCCTGGGTTCTTGACTTTATCAGTTGATCTTAAAAAAACAGCGAAAATCAACAGATGTAATTTTAAAAAAGTGACAAATTGCCACTACACCGATCCCGGTTAAAGGGTTCTAAACTAATTTGCTGCTTTGGCTTTCATCAAATACTTCTCTTCCCCAATCCGTGGCATAAATACCACGGCTGTCACAACCAAACTCCATGAATGAGGCTGAAATCATTCGAGCTCACGTCAAATTTAGCCGGATTCATCCGGCTTGGTTTTGACAGCAAAGGGTTTTAACCCTTTGATTGACGGAATTTGATTGGCGTTATTTGATTGACGGAATTTGATTGGCGTTATTTGATTGACGGAATTTAATTGGCGTCAATTGATTAACGTCATTTGATTGACATCATTTCATTGATGCAATTGATTGACACATATATTAGTGTAAGCTATCTCATCCCCCCAACCCGTGGCATAAATACCGGATTCGTTTGAGTCAAGCAAATGACTGATCGGATGGCGGGCGGGGTGAGGCGGTTTTCAGTGCTCCGATGAATCGGGGTGGCGAATCCTTAGCAAATACTCTTCCGCCTCGTTGCCGGCTAAAATAAATCTGATAAAATCCCGTTTGGCTTCTTGATAACGGGCGAATAACGCCAATTTGGGAACCGGGTCGTGATAAATCTTCCAATAACCTCCGGCTAATGCATTTTTACCGCGATTCTCAACGAAACCCAAGATGTCCGGGAGGGGAATTCCGAGAAAGATGCCGATCTCGTGGGGACAACCCCTTTGGCACCTAGTCTTTAAGTCGGACAAAGCGGTCTCCAAAGTCAGTTCTTCCCTGTAACCGCAGCTTCTCAAGTAACCCGCGTTGGTATCTTCCCATAAGACTTTTTGAAGTAAAGCCGGATGATAAAACAGCACCGTGGTCCGTTCCGGAGCGCGTCGCAATTCAAAAAAGCGAAAGTGAGCCGATTGCGGAACCCGTTCCCGGTTTTGGAGCCAGAGACGGTTCAACCGGCGAGTCCCTTCATTATTAAAAGACAACAATACGGCCGCTTTTTCGTTCTCCAGGACCGGGGCCGAATGATAAGCGATTATTGACAAGAGATAATCAAAAGGTTCGAGATTTTCCGTCGGCAGCAGGTACCAATTATCCTTATCGATCGCTGAGCGCATCAACATTGGCTTATTTCCTCGAAAAATTAACGCCGGTGTTGCAAGCATTCACTTTTATTCAAAAACAGCCGCCCTTAAGCGTTGTCATTATTGTTCCAAATACCGTATCGTTTGATTCCGGCATCAGCGCCGCGATATACCGGGGTCAAATTTCCCGGCGGGCGATTGCCATTGATCAAGCTGGAAAAACGGCCTAAAAACACTGAAGAGGATATCTTTCTTTGAAAGGAAATAAATTGACGGTGTAGAAAAGAAGAAACATAAAATAAAAGGATGTAAATAAAAACAGCAAAGCATTATTGAAACCGTGTTAATAAAAATCTTAACTTGAGAGGAACCACCTATGAAACCGACTAAAAATTTCGCCAGCGACAACAATGCCGGGGTTCACCCCGAGATTTTGAAAGCGATCACCGAGGCGAATCAAGCATATGTCCCGGCCTACGGCGATGACCCTTACACCGAGCGGGCGATCGCCAAATTCCGGGAGCATTTCGGCCCCGAGGTCGAGGTCTTTTTCGTCTTCAATGGCACCGGCGCCAATGTGTTGGGACTTCAGTCCCTGACCGGATCGTTCAATGCCGTAATCGCTCCGGAGACGGCCCATATCAATTGCGACGAAGCCGGCGCTCCCGAGAAATTTACCGGGTGCAAAATCCTGACGATCCCCAGTGAAGACGGTAAGCTGAAGGTGGAGCAGATCAGGCCGTTATTGCATGCCCTCGGGAACCAACACCATAACCAACCGAAGGTGGTCTCGATCACTCAGTCCACCGAATTGGGCGCCGTTTATACGCCGGATGAAATTCGGGCTCTTGCCGATTTTGCCCACGAACATGGAATGTTTCTGCATATGGACGGCGCCCGTTTGGCCAATGCCGCCGCCGGATTGGATTGCCGGTTGCGGGAGATTAGCGGCGACGCCGGGGTTGATGTCCTTTCCTTCGGCGGGACCAAAAACGGCTTGATGCTAGGCGAGGCGGTGGTGTTTTTCAAACCCGGCTTGGCCCGGGATTTTCGCTACATTAGAAAACAGGGAATGCAACTCGCCTCCAAAATGCGTTTTATCAGCGCGCAGTTTGAACGGTTGCTGACCGGTGATTTATGGCTTGAGAACGCAGCCAACGCCAACCGCATGGCCCGCCTGCTCGGAACGGAATTGGCGAAGATTCCGGGGATTACCATTACCCAAAAGATCGAAGCCAACGGGGTTTTTGCAGTTTTTCCGCGGCGCATCATCCCCCGGGTTCAAGAAAAATATCCCTTTTATGTTTGGGATGAAAACGGGCCGGTGGTGAGGCTGATGCCCGCCTTTGATACCACTGAGGCCGATGTTCACGATTTCGTCCGGGTTGTCCGGGAAGCCGTTTCCGAAAAAGATTAAACAGGGACGGGATTGATAGAGCGTCAGCGGTAAATTACAATACCGGCTAACATTATTCGAGCGGCGAGCGATCGGCGGCCGGTGATAGGATGGAGGTTGCGATGGCTATGAGAGTCAAATGGGGCGTTCTGGGGTATGCCCGTATTGCCAGGAATAGTGTAATCCCGGCGATTTGCCGGGCCGACAATTCGGAATTTTATGCGCTGGCCTCCAGGGACCAAGCGAAATTGGAAGAATGCCGGACTCGCTTCAATTGCCCTAAATTATACGACAGCTATGAACGGTTGCTGGATGATCCCGAAGTTCAAGCCGTCTACATCCCGTTACCCAATTCACTCCATAAAGAATGGTCCATCAAGGCGATGAACCGGGGGAAACATGTGCTGTGCGAAAAACCGCTTGCGCTGAACGAAGCCGAATGTCGGGAGATGATCGCAGCCGCAACGGCCAATCGGGTCTTATTGATGGAAGCCTTCATGTACCGTTATACCGATCGGATCAAAAAAGTTCAAGCGATTTTAGCCGACGGCGCTATCGGCGCGGTCAAATACATCAATTCGACCTTTCGCTTTTACTTGGACCGGGCCAATACCATCAAAATCCAACCGGAACTGGGCGGCGGTTCCCTGTATGATGTGGGCTGTTATCCGGTGAATTTCGTGGGGATGGTTACCGGGAAAACTCCGGAGTCTTACTCGGCCGAATGGGTTTTGGAAAACGGCGTGGATGTGATTTTTTCAGCGGCGCTGCGTTATTCGGACGGCGGGATCGCCACCATCAACAGCGGTTTTAATTCTTTTCGGGAGATGCGCTCCGAAGTAATCGGGACCGAAGGGAGACTGGAGATCCCCGATACATTTATGGGAGAAGCGGGAACGATCCGCTTAATCACCAATGACGGGGTCAAGGAGATTCCGGTGTCTCAATCCGATCGCTATGCCTTGGAAGTAACCGATTTCGCCGCTGCCATATTGTCCGGGAGAAAACCGATGCTGTCCTTGGATGAATCGCTTCGCAACATCGGGGTGATTGAGCGGCTCCTTAAATTGATTCACGAATAACGCTCCCTGAAAAGGCGCGTTATGGCCGCCGCAGCTTACATTAAACTTGGAAGGAACGGTTTCGGAAACAATGCTGAATTTGGTTCCGAATAAAAGGAATAGTCCTTTTGATCAAGAACTATATATGAAGATTTTTAAAGGAAGTCAAACTATAACGGCCTTAAGGAGGAGAACGATTGTGCCCAAAGATTTTATGAATGAAGATTTCATGCTTCAAAATGAAACCGCCAAAATTCTGTATCACGAATATGCCGAGCAAATGCCGATTTTCGACTATCACTGCCATTTGCCGCCCCAAGACATCGCGACCAACCGCCGCTTCGAAAACCTGACCCAAATCTGGTTGGGCGGCGATCATTATAAATGGCGGGCGATGCGGACCAACGGCATCGAGGAACGTTTGATTACGGGGGACGCCGGCGATGAAGAAAAGTTTATGGCCTGGGCCCAAACCGTTCCTTATACCGCCAGGAACCCGCTTTTCCATTGGACGCACTTGGAATTGAAACGTCCCTTCGGAATCACCGGTAAGGTGCTAAACCCGGAAACGGCGAAGGAGATTTATGATCATTGCAACCAGTTGTTACAGACCGAGAAATTCCGCGTCCGGGGAATTATGGAGCAAATGAACGTCAAGGTCGTTTGCACCACTGATGATCCGGTTGACGATTTGGCGAGCCATCAAGCGATTCAAGGAGATACCAATTTCAAGATAAAAGTTTTCCCGGCATTTCGCCCGGATAAGGCAATGGCCGTCGAATCTCCGGAAAACTTTAACGCTTACGTGGATCGGTTGGCGCAGGTCGCCGGGATGGAGATTAATAGCGCCCAGGCGATGGTGGAAGCCCTGCGAAAACGGCATGACTTCTTCCACCGGATGGGGAGCAGACTTTCGGATCACGCCGTAGAACTCCCCTATGCGGAAGATTATACTCAAGCGGAGATTGAAACGATCTTTGCCAAGGTTCGTCAAGGCAAGTCCGTTAGCCGGGAAGAAGTATTGAAATTCAAATCAATGATGATGTACGAATTTGCGTTAATGAACGCTGAAAAAGGATGGGTGCTGCAGCTTCATTGCAACTCGATCCGCAACCTGAACAGCCGGATGATGAAATTATTGGGTCCGGACTCCGGGTTTGACGCCGTCGGCGATTACGAGATGGCTATTCCGTTGGCCAAATTCCTCGACCGTCTCGATCGGGAGAATAAATTGCCGAAGACCATTATTTATACGTTGAATCCCAAGGACAATGAAGTGATTGCCACGGTGATGGGGTGTTTCCAGGATGGGTCCTTCCCCGGCAAAATTCAATTCGGCAGCGCTTGGTGGTTCAACGACCAGAAGGATGGGATGACCCGGCAGATGGAAGCCCTGTCTCAATTGGGATTGTTGAGCCGGTTTGTCGGGATGCTTACCGACTCGAGGAGTTTTCTCTCTTATTCCCGGCATGAGTATTTCCGGAGACTTCTTTGCAATATCATCGGCGTCGACGTTGAAAATGGAGAATTGCCCAACGATATCAAATGGTTGGGGAAAATGGTCCAAGATATTTCTTATTATAACGCCGTCAATTATTTTGGAATAACTGTCGATTAATGTAAAAGGAGCCCGGCTATTTGTTCCGATAACACCTGTGCATAAAAGCGATTTTTTGATATAATTAATACAATCTAATCGCAGTAATCGGAATAAATATGCTTAATATTAGTTGAGGCGCGATTTACAACCGAGGATTACGATTTACGATAAATCGTCGTTGAATAATTAATTATATTTCAGGAGGAAAAACCTATGCCTGGAACAATCGCAATCGTTGAAGATGAGGCCAATATAGTCGAGTTAATCAAGTATAACTTGGATCGCGAAGGATACCGGACGATTTCCGCGTCCAACGGCCGTAAGGGGTTGGAATTGGTCAGGAAAGAACTGCCGGACTTGGTGATTTTGGATTTGATGCTGCCGGAACTGGACGGCCTCTCGGTTTGTAAACAACTCCGTTCCGAGCCTCAAACCAAATCCATTCCGATCATCATCTTAACGGCCAAAAGTGAAGAGGCCGACCGGGTGTTGGGGCTGGAAATGGGCGCCGACGATTACGTTACCAAACCGTTTTCCCCGCGGGAGCTGGTGGCGCGGGTCCGCGCGGTATTGAGGCGGAGCGGTTCAATGGAAGAAGAGGAACAGGAGATCATCGAGAACGGCGTGATCCGCATGGATTTAAGGCAGCACCTAGTGAAGGTGAGGGGAGAGGAAGTCGAATTAACTCCGAAAGAATTCGATTTTTTAAAACTGTTGCTTTTAAATCCGGGACGGGCTTTTACCAGAGAATTTCTATTGGAGCACCTCTGGGGTTATGAATATTTCGGCGACACCCGGACAGTGGATGTTCATGTGCGGCGTTTACGCCAAAAGATCGAGAAAGACCCGGCAACCCCCGAGTATCTGGAGACGGTGCGCGGGGTGGGCTACCGTTTTCGAGGTGAATAATAATGAAATCGATATACTGGCAAATGGGAGGGTTTCTCCTCCTTCTTTTTTTGCCGTTTTTATTGGCGGGACATGTTTGGAAAAATTATAAATTCCCGGTTTTTGCGTTTTTTTGGTTTTTAGGAGTGGGTTGGATGATGGTACGCTCGCTCCAAAAACCCTTGGAAGAGCTGTTGGATTTCATGGAAAACATTCGGATGGGAGTTCCTTTTAAAAACCGGTTGACCCGCCGCAACGACCTCTATGGGAAATTGGCAAAGGGTTTGGAAAAACTGGAGCGTTCCCATACCAGTCATCTTAGTACTTTGCACGGACGTATGGAGGAAATTCAGGCTATTTTATCCAGTATGGCGGAAGGGGTTGTCGCCACCGATATTACCGGAAGAATCAGCCTGATCAATCCTACGGCGGCCGAGTTTTTTAATTTGAGCTACGGCGAGGGAGTGGGAGAATTTCCTTATAAGGTTTTTCCCGATTCCGAGTTGGGGGATGTTTTTCATCAGGTATATGTCAAAGGTTTTCCGGTTGAAAAAGAGATAAAATGGTCTAATCCGGAACGGGTTTTAAACCTGCACTTGGCTCCGATCCGCGATGAGGTTGATGAGATTCGGGGCGTGGTCGCGGTGATCGGCGATGTTACCAAATTACGCCGTTTGGAAACGATGCGCCAAGATTTTGTGGCCAATGTTTCCCATGAGTTAAAAACTCCCTTGACCTCGATTAAAGGATTTGTAGAAACCTTGCTCGACAGCGATCTGAACGATAAAGAAACCTTGCGCAAGTTTATGACGATAATTTCCCAGGAAGCGGATCGGTTAAACAATCTGATTCATGACCTGTTGGATATGTCCAAACTTGAATCGGGTCAAACCGAACTCCGCCGCAAACATTTGGATCTGGAGGCCTTAATCGACAGTATTATTTTGTCGGTTGCCAACCGAATCGAAGCCAAGCAACTGAAATTGAAAAAGGATCTTCAAGCCAAGACTATCCTCGGCGACGAGGATTTAGCAAGAGAGGTATTCATTAATTTAGTGGACAACGCGATTAAGTATACTCCCGCCGGAGGTGAAATAATAGTAGGGAGCGCTAGAGGCGAAGGCGAGACGATAGTTTATGTAAGAGACACCGGCATCGGGATTCCCGCGGAAAACCTTCCCCGTATTTTTGAACGGTTTTACCGGGTCGATAAAGGGAGATCCCGGGAAATGGGCGGCACCGGACTAGGATTGTCCATTGTCAAGCATATTATGGAAAGGCACGGCGGGAAAGTTTCGGTCTGGAGCGAACCGGGCCAAGGAAGTGAGTTTAAATTAATCTTCCCCGATAAATGGTTGGCGGAGGAGAACCGGAATGGAAAGGTTGAATAAGTATTTGGCCCGGGCGGGAGTGGCCTCCCGCCGCCGGGCGGATCTCTTGATCCAAACCGGCAGAGTCAAAGTTAACGGGTCAATCGTTAAGGAATTAGGCGTGCGGATCGACCCCGGCAACGATTTGATCGAGGTTGACGGCCGGCAAGTAGTCGAAGGAAATCAATTCGAATACTTGATCTTAAATAAGCCTGCGGGCTACTTGAGCACAGTACGGGATCCTTTTGGGCGGCCGACTGTAATCGATTTATTGCCGCCGAACCTGCCCCGGTTGTATCCGGTCGGAAGATTGGACTTTGATACGACCGGGTTATTATTTTTTACCAATGACGGCGATCTCGCCTTGGTTTTGACCCATCCCCGCCATCTGGTGGAAAAAGTTTACCAGGTCAAAGTCGCCGGTGCGCCGAAAGATTCGGAGCTCAAAAAATTAGAGCGGGGAATAATACTGGAAGACGGACCAACCGCTCCCGCGAAAATTGCGATAGATAGGATTGAAAATGGGAATGCTATTCTCATCATGACGATCAGGGAAGGAAGGAAGCGTCAGGTTAAAAGAATGCTGAAGGCGATCGGTTATCCTGTTTTAGCATTGCACCGGCTGGCTATGGGCCCGTTAACCTTGGGTAATTTAAAACCCGGAGAGTGCCGGCGCCCTTCCGAGTCGGAACTTAGAGAGTTGTTAAAACTTAAGGAGCAATTCAGCCCGGGTTCGGTAAAACCGGTTTGAGGAAATGTTTTCTCTGTGTTTCCGTGTCTCTGTGGCCAATAAATGAATTAACCACGGAGACGCAGAAACACAGAGTTTAAGGAGTTGAAAGTTTAAATGGCGGTTAAAGCCAGAATCAGATTTGATTTTAAGGCCACGACCAGCGGTCGGAAGTTCTTTTGGCAACGTCAAAATTTGCGCGAGATCGCTACAGACTTACGCTCCCAACAAGCATCGATCTTAAAGAATATGCCTTTTCAAGGACTGAATGTTGAAAACCTTGATCTTGATCAAGAAGTATATATCATCCAGGACGGAGCCGACGAAGTAGCTTTCGCTCCGGTGGAATTGGTGGTTGAAGCCGATTCGATCGAAGATTTGATGCCGTTGACCTTGAGGGAAGAGTTTCGCAAGATTAAAGTGTTGGAACCGAATCAAATTTCTTTATCCAATGGGGACGTGGAACGGCTGCTTTTTAAGGTGAATGAAGAATACCGCGATGAAATCTTGTGTCAAGACTAGTTTGGGTCGGATTTTGCAAGTAATTATGACTGTAAAGAAGGTTGGAGATAAATGCCGGTAAGGTTCATTACCCGACATTTCATGAAGGATTTGGGGATCGATTTGGGGACGGCCAACAGTTTGGTTTATGAACGTAAAAAAGGAGTTTTGATCCGGGAACCGTCGGTGGTCGCGATCCGGAAGAATACAAAAGAAGTCTTGGCGATAGGCAATGAAGCGCGTCAAATGATTGGGAGGACCCCCGGGGATATAGTGGCGATTCGTCCTTTGAAAGAAGGAGTGATTGCCGATTTTAACATTACCCGGGAGATGATTAAGTATTTAATTCGCAAGGCGTGCCGGGGAAGGGTTTTTATTAAACCCCGGGTTGTGGTGAGCATTCCTTCGGGCACTACCGAAGTGGAGCGGCGCGCGGTTTTTGAAGCCAATATCAGCGCCGGCGCCCGGGAAGTATATCTGATTGAAGAACCGGTGGCCGCCGCCATTGGAGCCGGTTTGCCGGTTCACGAAGCCACCGGCAATATGGTGGTCGATATCGGCGGGGGAACAACGGATGTGGCGGTTATTTCTCTGGGAGGGATCGTTACCGGACAGTCGGTCCGGGTGGGCGGCAACTCCATGGACGAGGCAATCGCCAGGTATATCCGGCGTAATTATAATCTGATGATCGGCGAACGAACCGCGGAAGATATCAAGATTTACATGGGATCGGCTTATCCGTTGGAGCAAGAGATTGAACATGAAGTGCGGGGCAGGGATCATGTCACCGGGTTGCCGAAGGTTATCCAAATTACTTCCGAAGAAATACGCGAGTCCCTAAAGGAGCCCTTAAATTCGATCATCGGCGCGGTCCGGCTTACCATTGAAAAAACTCCCCCGGAGTTGGTGGCGGATATTATGTTTAAGGAGATTGTGATGACCGGTGGCGGCGCTTTATTGAAAGGGTTGGACAAACTGCTCAGCCGTGAACTGGGAATGATGGTGAAAGTGGCGGATGATCCGTTAACCAGCGTGGCGTTCGGCACCGGCAAGACTTTGGAGCACATCCACTTATTATCCCGAGTTTTGGCGCCCATCAGGCGGGCGACTTGACTGATGCCCCGTTTGCCGGGGGGATGGCGATTATCTAGAGAATATGGTTCGGAAAAGACGATTACGAGCACCGCTTCGCTGAGCACGAGCACGAGTACGGGGTGGAATATCGCCTTATACCGGAAGGCAATCATGATAGCCTTGATTAGAGGGCTATTTTGTTTTTTTAAAGGCTTTGTCTAGTTGTTTAGTTAAATAAAAAGGATTTTAAAGGTTGATGGTGAATAATTAAAGACTAATTAATTTTTTGAGAGGAATGAAAAAGCTTCTTTAAACGGGCGTTCCTTGTTTTAGGCCGTGATAGCGGCAAATTAAATAACCAATTATTTAGGTGTGTTTAAGGAGTAAAAGATCATTGAAATATCGAAGCTGGCAGTTGGGAATCGGCATTATCGCCATGATTTTAAGCATGTTGGTGGTGATGCAACTAAAAACCGGATTAAAGATGAGCAACAATTTACCGACCCGACAGATTCCCGAACTTGCTAAAATTTATAAAAATCAAGAGCTGCAAATTAAAAAGTTGGAACAGGAAAACATCTACCTGCGCCAACAACTGAATGTATACGACCGGGACCGGGAGATCATCCGGTTAAAAATGGCCGCCGGTCTGATTCCGCTTACTGGAAAAGGGCTCAAAATTATTTTAAGCGATTCGGAACATAAATTAAAAGATTATGAAGATCCCAGTTTTTACGTGGTCCATTATGACCAGTTGGGATTATTGGTTAATGAGCTTTGGGCCGCGGGAGCCGAGGCGATCGCCGTTAACGGGCGCCGGATCGTTCACACTTCCGGTTTTAGCTGCGCCGGAACCACCATTCTAATCGATACGAAACGGTTGGCCCCGCCTTACGAGATCAAGGCCATCGGCGATCCCGACAACTTGAAGAATGCTTTAATGATGCCGGGTGGATTCGTCGAACAACAGATCCTCGCCTTTAACCTCAAATTTGTGGTGGAGAAGATGGACAAAATAACGGTTCCGGCTTATAAGGGCAGTATTTCCTTTGATTATGCCCAACCGGCCGAGGAGGAAGAATAATTGTTAACCATATTGGGAGCGATCTTGGGTATTATTATCGGGATTTTGATTCCGTTCGACATTCCCGTCGGTTTGTTAAAATACACCGCCGTCGCCATCTTGGCCGCTTTGGACGCTATTTTTGGAGGAATCAGGGCCCAGATGGAACAGAAGTTCGTGTTTTTCAAGTTTTTCAGCAGTTTTTTTACCAACACCGCCTTAGCGGCGCTTTTGGCATATTTGGGGGATATCTGGGGTGTGGATATTTATTTGGGAGCGGTGGTGGCCTTTAGCATCAGACTATTCCAAAATTTATCCCTGATCCGGGAAGAACTTTTCGACCGGTTTTGGTGGAGGCAGGCGGGCGGCGACGGTAAAGATTTCAATTAGAGTCGAGTCGTTGGAGGAAGTTTTTTAATAGCGAAGCGTTCTAAAGGAGATACCTTGATAATTTTTCGGGATAAGCCCCCGGCGATTAAGATTCGCGCCTCTTCGCCACCGGGGGCTTTGCCGTAACCGGCGGTGACCGCCGCGGTTAACTCCAACGCCTGTTCGTTCATAGGGCAAGTGGAAACCGGTAATGCCCAACCATAAGCTCGTCAAATGTCATCCGCTTTGAAAGGGATTAGGGAAAGGATGCCGAATATTATTCCTTTAAGATTTAAAGGAACATCGATTATTTTATCCGGAGGTCCGACTGTTGCGCATCGCGGTATTTACCAATTGCTATCTTCCATTGGTTAACGGAGTCGTCGGAGTGGTCGATTTGCTTCGCGACGGATTCATTAAGCACGGCCATGAAGTTTATCTTTTTGCGCCCCGTTTTGACGATTATGTCGATGTTAACCCGAATGTTTTCCGGTATCCGGCGGTAGATTTGACTTCCAAAGTGAAATACCCGATTGCCGTGCCGTTTTCACCCAAAATAGCGCGGGTTTTACGAAGTCTGGATTTTGACGTTATTCACGCGCACCATCCTTTCGTATTGGGTCCGGCGGCTTTAAGACTGGCCCGAAAGATGGGCAAGCCGCTCGTTTATACGTTTCATACCCAATATGATCAATATAGCCATTACGTGCCGCTGCCTTCGGGGTTGGTGCGTTGGATCGCCAAAAATCAAGTCCGGCGTTTCGCCCAAGCGGCCGAACGGGTTACTACCCCGGCTGAAACCGCCCGTCAAATTTTATTGGGGTATGGAGTCGCCAATGAGATTACAGTCATTCCGAACCCCATCGATTTAAGCCGGTTTCAAACCGCCAAGGGCGACTCGGTTAAAAGGGAATATAATCTATCCGACGAAAAAGTATTAATCAATATCGGCCGGATCGCTCCCGAGAAGAATTTGGAACTTTTGTTGCAGACATTCCGGCTGATCTTGGCGAGAGCGCCCGAACCGGTCAAATTAATGATTGTGGGCGACGGCCCATCATTAAAAGGGTTAAAGGAACTGGCCCGCGAGTTGGGAATCGCGAACGCGGTTATTTTTACGGGGTTGGTCGAACCCTCCCGGGTCCCGGATTATCTGGCCGCGGCCGATTTGTTCGTAATGACTTCCAAAACCGAAGTCAAACCCTTGACCCAACTGGAGGCCTTGGCCTCCGGGACTCCGATTGTCGCCGTATCCGCCGCCGGCGCCAATGATACGATTATTCATGGAGAAAACGGATTATTATTGGCTGAAGACGCCGAGGCCATCGCCGGCGGGGTTTTGGAGTTGGCGTTTAACCCGGAACGGCTCGCTGCTTTTAGAGGAAAAGCCTTGCAAACGGCGGAAGAGTATTCGCACCTCCGGATCGCCGGAGCATATCTAGAGTTGTTTAACCGGGTTTTACAACGAAAAAAATAACGCTTAAAATCGGAAAAGGCGTGGAGGTGTCGCGTATGAGCAGGCCGTGTTGGGAAGAATATTACTTGAATATCGCGACGCAAGTCGCGGAAAGGGGAACCTGTTTACGGCGGAAGTTCGGAGCGGTAATCGTTAAAAACGGACAAATAATCAGCACCGGTTATGTAGGGGCGCCGCGGGGCGCGATTAATTGTTGCGATCTGGGATACTGCCCCCGGGAAGCGGCGCAGATTCCTCCCGGTGAACGCTATGAGTTATGCCGTTCGGTGCATGCCGAGGCCAACGCGATCATCCATGCGGACCGGACCAGTATGTTGGGGTCCACTCTTTATTTGGCTTGCCTGGACGCTAAAACGGGCCAATTCACCCCAAATACCAGGCCTTGCCGGATGTGCACCCGACTGATAATTAACGCGGGTATCGAAAAAGTAGTGGTCCGGGAGGAACCCGGCCGGTTCACCGAATATCTGGTGGCGGATTGGGTTTGGGAGGAAAATCTTAATTTAAAGGAAGCGAAAGGGTATTGATCAGTCGGGTATTTTGTATTCATGACGTCTGAGGCAGGATTTTTTAGTATTATACCGAATTATACCCGCGTTTTCTAACATTACTTTGGAAGGAGCGAATTGATTGTGGTCCACAAGATTACACTGATTCCCGGCGATGGAACCGGTCCGGAGTTGACCGAGGCGGCGCGCCGGGTGATTGAAGCCACCGGAGTTAAAATAGATTGGGAGGTCCATGACGCCGGAGTGGACGTGATGGAACGCTGCGGCACACCGCTTCCGGAAACGGTTATCGAGTCAATCCGCCGCAATAAGGTGGCTCTGAAAGGACCGATCACCACTCCGATCGGCACCGGATTTCGGAGTGTCAATGTCGCCTTAAGGCATGCTCTGGATCTTTACGCTTGTGTCCGTCCTTGCAAATCATATCCGGGAGTCCGTTCCCGCTATCAGGATATTGATATCGTGATGATCAGGGAAAACAGCGAGGATTTATACGCCGGCGTCGAATATGATCTGGGTTCTCCGGAAGCCGAACAAATCATCGCCATGTCCAACGGCAAAATCCGGAAGGATGCGGCGATTTCGATTAAACCGCTGTCGGTTACGGGCTGCCGGCGGATAATTAAATACGCTTTTGATTATGCGGTCCAAAACGGACGGAAAAAGGTAACCGCGGTGGCGAAGGCTAATATCATGAAATTTACCGACGGTCTTTTTTACCGGGTCGGCCGGGAAGTAGCCAAGGAATATGAAGGTAAGATCGAATACGAGGAGCGGCTGGTCGACGCCATCAGCATGCAGCTGGTCCAACGCCCGGAAGCATTCGATGTATTGGTAATGCCGAATCTTTACGGGGATATTCTCTCCGATCTCTGCGCCGGTCTGGTGGGCGGTTTGGGCGTCGCTCCGGGCGCCAATATCGGGGACGGAGTGGCTCTGTTTGAACCGACCCACGGCTCAGCCCCTAAATATAAAGGTCAAAACAAGGTCAATCCGACGGCCTTAATCCTTTCCGGAGTGATGATGTTAAGATATATCGGCGCCAAAGAGGAGGCCGACCGGCTGGAGCGGGCCGTGGCCGAGGTTATTGCCGAGGGGAAATACGTCACCTATGATCTGAAAGCGGACCGGAACGACCCCAGCGCGGTGGGAACCAGCCAAATGGCGGACGCCATCATTAGCAAGTTGAGGTAAGTCGCGCCTCGTTCGGGATTAATCGGTTGGCGCCGGGTGTTGGTCGGCGTTTTCGGATTAGCCGGTTCTTTTTTCCGAAAAAACGGTTTGGTTTAAAAACTGTAGTGATTCAATCGCTACAGTTTTTATTTGCCTATGAATGAAAGCTGTTCAGAGAAGATATATTAAAGCGGATGATTAAATGGAGTGATCCGATGGACGGGAAGTATTGGCGGTTAATCATGAAGCCGAAAAATAGACGGCGTTTGCTTAAAACGCTGGGGGCTTTTCTCATTCTGTTCCTGGCGTTGGAATTCGGTTTAAATATGTGGCTCCGTTCCGGTTTGCGCCGGGGATTAGTCGCGGATAGCGAAGCAAGCTACCAAATTGAAACCGAAATGGGTTGGTTAAGATTAACTGATATCATTGGCGGAAGGATGAACCGAATTTCGATAAACGCCCGTAATTGCACGCTCAATGATTTGCGCTATTCCAAATTGGTCCTTGAGAGCCGGGGGTTCAGGTTTGATTTCCCGGTGTTGCTAAGGGAAAGACGGTTGAAAATAACCGCGATGCAAGAGACTCGAATCAACGGAGTAATCGATGAGGCGGCTCTTAATGAATATTTGAACCTCCGGTACCCCGAATATCAAAGCGCGGTCCGGATTAAGCCGGGAGGATTGATCTTTGCCGGTTCGGCGCGGGTTTTAAATAATAACCTTCCAATCATCCTTGAAGGCGAACTGAAAGTCGTTGCCGAGCGACGGTTAAGGTTTTATCCGACCCGGCTAACCATTGCCGGCCGGAAAGTATCCGCTTCGCTCTTGCGGATCGTCGGGGAACAAGTACCGTTGGAATTCGGGATTATGGAAGGCTGGCCGTTGCAGATTAGCGATTTTCAACTACGCCAAAAAATGATGGAAGTCACCATGGAAAATATCAGCCTTCAAGAAGGTGAGCGGCGTTTGCCGGCGAATTCCCAATTACAAAGCAGGCGATCTCATTCTTGGAGGAATTGTGAATGAAAAAACCGGTTATCTTCATTTCTACCTTTGAGTTCTCCGGCGACATGCATGGGGAGGTTTTGATCAGGGAAATCAGGGCGAAAGCTCCGGACGCGGTAATTTACGGCTTCGGCGGTCCCCAAATGGCGGCGGCCGGCATGGAACTATTGGAGGATGCGACTCGGAAAAGCACCATCGGTTTTGTGGAAGCCATCAAAAACATCCGGAAGTTAAAGGGATTGATCAAAACGGCAATCGCCGCCTGGGAAAAACGCCGGCCGGATCTGGTCATCTGGTTTGATTCCGGCGGGTTTAATCTGTTGCTGGCCAAAGAAGCGAAACAGCGGGGAATCCCGGTGGTTTGCATGTTTTCTCCTTCAGCCTGGGCTTACGGAGAGGATCGGGCCGTAAAAATGGCGGAACGGATCAAGTTATTGTTGGCGATATTTCCGTTTGAGGCTGATTTTTACCGTAAATTCGGCGTGAACGCGGTTTCCGTGGGACATCCGTTAATCGACCGGGTCAAGAACGATCAGCCGCCCGAGGAGTACCGCCGTCTTTTGGGAGTGCGACCCGGTCAAAAGCTGGTTGGGTTGTTGCCGGGAAGCAGGCGCCAGGAGATATTGCGATTATTGGGGCCGATGCTGGAGGCGGCGTTGTTGATCAACCGGGAACTGGACGTGAAATGGGTCCTGCCCAAAGCCGCTTCTTTGGACCGGGGATGGCTGGAAGCGATTGTCCGGCAATACGCGGTTGATGTGGAAATCAGGGATGGCGATGTTTATAATTTACTGGCCGCCGCCGATGGAGCGGTGGTCGCCTCCGGAACGGCTTCGCTGGAAGCGGCCATCCTTAACGTTCCCATCGTTATTGTTTACCGGGTTTCGAAATTATCGTTTTTTATCTACCGTCAGCTGGCGTCGCCGCGTTTTAAAAAGCAAATGATGGTAGGTTCTCCGAATATAATCATGGGACGGATGGTATTGCCGGAATTATTGCAAGATAATGTGAACGCCGCAAAGATCGCCGAACATCTGCGGCGGATCTTAACCGACTCCGCCTATAACCGGCGGATTCGGGAAGATTTAAAAACCATGCGGGAGTTGATCGGACCGCCGGGAGTGATGGAGCGGGCCGCGGGATTAATTTTAAAGGAAATCTCAGAAAATGCTTCGAAGAATTGAATTGAACCGCTAATACACGCGAATTAACGCTAATCGCCGCGGGTTAAAACCCGCGGCTGAGTAATAAAAAGCATTCCAAAGCCCGGTTTCACCGGGCTCCGTGATGCTTCGAAGCCGAATTATGAAGGGTTAGAAAATATGCTTCGAAAAAGACGATTACGATTACGAGCACCGCTTCGCTGAGCACGAGCACGAGACGAGTAATCTTTTTTCTCATTCTATAATCTGTCCAACGCGCGGTCCCTTTTCGCCCGGTCCGTTGTTCTATCATCCCCGTCTTTTGAATAAATGTTTACAAAGGTCGGGGGTGAGGCAATGCAAATTTTCTTTTTGAACCGAAGCCAACTCCGGTTGGTTTTATTAACGGTAATTACCTTGATAATGGCCTCCGGGGTTTTAATCAACCGGGAAAGGCTCTCGAGGAGGATTTTCGGGGTAAGATCCGGGGTGAAACTGGAGGGCCGTTTGGTCCAAGGAATGCTTCCCGAGGAATTGACCGGATTGGTCAGGGCTTGGGCGGCTAAAATCAACCGGGAACCGGTTAACGCCGCTTATTTCCCGGAAACCGGCGAAATCATTCCCGCTCAACCCGGGAGAAGCGTTAAAGTAGCCGAGACCGTACACCAGGTTTGCATAGCCCCGCCCGGTTCCCACCTAAAGTTGATAATCGCCGAATTGCAACCCGCGATCACCGAGGAGTACTTCAAACCGGTCTATCATGGAAACCCCGAAACGTCACGGGTGGCTTTGGCGGTTAATGTGGCTTGGGGCGAAGAGCATCTCCCGGAGATGTTAACGATTTTAAATGAAGAAAAGATCAAAGCGACCTTTTTTTTAGTAGGTACCTGGATAAAGGCGTTTCCCGATTTGACCAGAGAGTTGGCCCGCCACGATCATGAACTCGGAAACCACGGATTCTATCACGGCCACCCGTTGCAGATGAAACGGGAGGAACTGAAACGGTTGATCATTGAAAACGAACGGCTGATTGAGTCGGTTACCGGTAAAATTCCGGTAAGATTATTCGCCCCGCCCTATGGCGAAATCAGTCAGTTAATCGTAAGCGCCGCCGCGGAGTCGGGGTATCGGACCATAATGTGGTCGGTTGATTCCGTCGATTGGAAGAACCCTACCCCCGAAATACTACTAAATAGAGTTTTGACCAAGATTAAAGCGGGGGATATCATTTTGTTGCATCCTACCGCGCCCACTAAAGCGGCGCTCCGGGATTTAATCCGCGGGCTCCGGGAGAAAGGTTTGGAACCGGGAACGGTCTCTCAAGTTTTGCAGTAGATGTAGCAGTAGCCGGAATCCAGTGGCCAGGAGTCAGTAATTTGAAGTTTTACGCTTTTACTGTCTCCTGACTCCTGTCTCCTGACTACTATAGACGAGAAAGCATATACCCTATTGAATTAAAGCAATTTCTGCCTTAGCACACTCCAGATATTCGGATCCTCATAACCGAGACGCCAGACCGCGATGCCTTTTAGGCCGTATTTTTTGACCAGATCGACTTTATAAGAAGCGCTGTAACTATTTTCATACCAGACCTGGTGGGTTACGCCCCAACTTTTATAAGTGAAGTAGGGTACTTTATATTCCGCATGCCATTTTGGAACGAGGTTATGCTTTCTGATAAGGTTTTGAATCCCGTTGAAGTGAAGCGCTTTGCCTGAACCCAAGCCCCAATCGTAACCATAAGCCGCGAGTCCGAGGACTATTTTTTGGGCTGGGAAGGATTGGAGCGCATATTTGACTACTTTTTCCACCCAGGGCAACGAAGCTACCGGCCCGGGAGCGCCGCCGGCATAATGCTCGTCGTAGGTCATAATCATCACCTGGTCGAGATAAGGCGCGATCGCTTGATAATCGTAAGCTCCCGAATGGGCGGAACTCCGATCGTCATAAGTTTTGGCCGGAATCGAGGCCGTGACCAGCAAATTTCTAGGGCGCAGCGCCGCGGCCAATTCCCGAAAGAATGCGGTCAAATAAGCGCGGTCGCGCGCGGGCACATTTTCAAAATCGATATTAACTCCGCGATAACCTTTTTCAACCAAGAGCCGGAGGATGCCGTTGACCGCGCGGGAACGCGCGCTTGCGTTGGAAAGCATTTTGTGAATCGTATTACTGCTAAAGTTGGAACCTTGAATATTATTAACCAAGGCCAGAACTTGAGCTCCGGAAGATTTGGCCAGGTTGAACGGGTTTGAATAATGCCTGCCGCTGATGGCGCCGTATTGGTCCACTTTATAAGAAAACGGGATCACCGTATTGATCGATCCGAGATTTTTGGTTAAGACCGTTTGGCCTGCCGGATCATTTTGGTAGTTTTCAACGTAATAACCGGCGATCATCGTTTGTTTATCCCTCTGACCGGACGGTAATTTTTTGGTGGAAACCATCCATTTGGCAACCCAGCCTTCGGTCCCGTTTTCGGTTTGAACTCGATACCAACCGTTTTTTTCATCAATAATCACCAGGTGGGCGCCTTTGGCGGCGCTGCCGATTACTTCGCCGCCGCTTTGCGAATCGTTTCGGATATTGACCTGTTGACTAGCGACTATCCCGGAAAGGGGATATTTACTATTTTGACCGATATCGACCGGCTGTGCGGGAATCACTTCGCTTTGACCCGAGTTGCCCCCGAATAGTCCGGTTGTTATATAAAAAATGAGCGCAATTAGCGTGGTTAGCAGATTACCTTGCATCAGGAAACTCCCTTCGGAAGTCTTCAAAAACGTCGCTCCGTTAATAGCAATGCTTTATGTTACTTCGTTACGAAGCGAAATCGACCTTCAAGCACATCAAGCCAATCCCGTTAAGAACCGGCAAAAAAGTTACTTAATGGCTATATTAAAAGAAAGATCGGATTTTTTAATAATTAACCGTTTAAAAAAGGGTTTTCAAAATAAAAATAGAATTAACTTTGAATGTTATCGAATGCTTACTATTTATTACAATTATCATAATCGATAAGTAAGGGACAGACATGTATCAACGAGCGACATTGCCGAACGGCTTAAAAATCATTTGTGAATCGATGCCCCACGTTCATTCCGTTTCCGTAGGAGTTTGGGTGGGGACCGGTTCCCGTGATGAAAATCTCAAATATAACGGTATCTCTCACCTAGTTGAACATCTGTTTTTTAAAGGAACCGCGAACCGGTCTGCCAAACAAATCGCCGAAGCCATTGATGCGGTGGGGGGACAGTTAAACGCCTTCACCACCAAGGAATATACTTGTTACTACGTCAAAGTCTTAAGCGAGCAGGTTCACCTCGGCATTGAACTGTTGGCGGATATGATCGCCAATTCCTTATTCGCCCCGGAGGATATCGAGAAAGAAAAACAGGTCGTATTGGAGGAAATCAAATCATTTGAAGATTCTCCGGACGAATTGGTCCACGACTTATTTGCCGGCGCCGTTCTTAAAGAGCATCCCCTCGGTTGGCCGATATTGGGCGTTCCGGAATCAATCGCCCGGATCGACCGCCGGGTGATCATGGAATATCTATTACAACATTATACTGCAGATAACATGGTTTTTGCAGCAGCTGGAAATGTCCAATTTGACCAGATTGTGACAGCGGTCGAAAAAGGGTTTTCAAAGCTAAGCGGTGGATGCAAGCGGATACTACCTCCGTTGACCGCCTATCGTCCGGAAAAGATTTTAAAGTACAAAGATACCGAGCAGGTACACTTATGTGTCGGCAACCGCGGGCTTGAACGGAAACATGCGGATCGCTACGCCGTTTTCGTTTTAGACAGTATTTTGGGGGGAAGCGTCAGTTCCCGGCTTTTCCAAGAATTACGCGAGGAGCGGGGGTTGGTTTATGTAACATGTTCCAACCACTCCTCCTTTAAGGACACCGGAATTTTTTCAATTTATGCCGGGACTAGCCTTAACAACTTTGACCAAGTCTTGGAATTAGTCAAACGAGAAATAAAGCGCTGTTATGAAGAACCGGTCGCCGAAATGGAATTAAGCCGCGCTAAGGAGCAGTTAAAGGGAAATCTGCTGTTAAGCATGGAAAGCACCTTTAATCGGATGTGTAGAATCGCCAAGCTTGAACTTTACCAGGACCAGTTGTTAACTCCGGAAGAAGCCGTCGCCAAAGTAGAAGCGGTTGCCAAAGAAGATGTAATGCGCGTCGCCGGAGAAATATTTGGGAAAGAAGACCCGGTGATTTTGGCGCTGGGGCCGTTCGCGGCCAAGTGAAGAATCTTGCCGGGGATTGATAGGAGGCCGAATGACCTATACCAAGGTGAAGGTGAAAATCGTTTCACCGCTTTTCAAAACAAAAATTCCATTGCCGTTTTACGCCACCGAAGGCGCGGCCGCGATGGATCTTCATGCTTGCTGCGAAGCCCCGATTATTGTTCCGGCCGGTTCCCGGGCGAGCGTCCCGACCGGAATCGCCATCGAACTGCCCGGACCGGAATTGGTGGCCTTAATTTTCCCCAGAAGCGGTCTGGCTTCCAAACACGGCATTTCGCTTTCAAATGCCGTCGGAGTGATTGATAGCGATTATCGCGGCGAAATCAAATGTTTGATCAAAAATGAAAGCGATCAAGAATATATTGTTCAACCGGGGGACCGGATCGCCCAAATCGCCTTCTTCCCCATCCGTAAAGTAGTTTGGGAGGAAGTGACCGAATTGGGAGTGACCGAACGCGGCGAGGGCGGGTTTGGATCGACCGGGCTTAATCAATTAGAGGAAGATTCTTCTTAATAATTTGTTTGAGGTAGAAAAGACGAAATTTTTTGATGATAAACCGGTTCAATAAATAAATACTCTCGCCTATGCGGGTTGCATTTTCGGTTTAATAAAGACTATAATAATACTCGCGGCTGTTGGAATAGCTTTAACTTTAAAAAGTATATCCTGTTGAGGTGAAATTAGAGTGTTGGAAAATGAATTAGCCCTTTTTCAACAGGAGATTGGTCAAATAAAACATGATTTGATGTCCGGGAAAGTCCAACCGAGTTTGGATGATGGGGAAAGTTATAAACTGGCCACCAAGATCGATTTAACCGTTAGCCGATTATTGAGACTATTGGAATGCAAACCACGCGAATAACGCCGTTTACGGCGTTTTTTTAATATTTTTTCGTTGGGAGGATATCGTTGTTCGTTTTTAAGCTAATTATGCTATAATAAATTAGAAATAAATGTTTCAATGATGAATTGAGACTTTTATAGCTAAATTCAATTTTTGGAGAGGAGACCGCCAATGCAGATCACGATTGAAAGAATACCCGACAATGAGTTGAAACCGTTGTATCAAGACCCGTCACAATTGGGATTCGGCAAGATTTTTACCGATTACATGTTTACCATGTATTATCAAAAGGGCAAAGGCTGGGTTGAACCGAAGATCGGCAAATATAGACCGATTAATATTGATCCGGCGGCGGTAGTATTACATTATTCGCAAGAAATCTTTGAGGGCTTGAAGGCCTATGCAGCGGAAGACGGCCGGATTTTGTTGTTTAGGCCCGAAGAAAACGCCAAGAGAATGTATGAATCGGCGGAGCGATTGTGTATGGCGCCGTTTCCGATCGATTATTTCCTGGAATCCGTTACCGCTCTGGTTAATTTGGAAAAGCGTTGGATTCCGAGAGCGCCGGGCACCGCTCTTTATATCAGACCCAGCCTGATCGGGACCGGCGACGCCCTGGGCGTGCATCCCGCCAGCGAATACCTCTTTTTTATCATCCTGACTCCCGTGGGCGCTTATTTTAAGGAAGGATTTAAACCGATCAGCCTCTATGTGGAAGATTATTATATCAGAGCGGCGGTGGGCGGGGTTGGCAACGCCAAAACCGGCGGCAATTATGCCGCGAGTCTTTTAGCTGCCGCTAAAGCTCAAGAAAAAGGATTTTCCCAAGTCCTGTGGCTGGACGCCCGGGAGAAGCGGTTTATTGAAGAAGTCGGAGCGATGAATATCTTCTTCGTTTTTGGGAAGAAGCTGGTCACCCCCGACTTGAGCGGTTCCATTCTACCGGGGATTACCCGTAAATCAGTGATCGAGTTGGCGAGAAGCCTCGGATATACGGTAGAGGAGCGTCCGATCAGCATTGAGGAAGTGTTTGACGGAATCAAAGACGGTTCATTGACCGAGTCTTTCGGCTCCGGCACCGCCGCGGTGATCTCTCCGGTCGGTTCGCTCAACTTCAAAGGGGAAAACCATCTGATCAATGATTTTAAAGTAGGGCCGGTAACCGAGGAGCTTTACACCAGATTGGTCAACCTTCAATACGGTAAAACCGAGGATCCCTTCGGTTGGGTAAAAGAGATCGGCAGGCTCTAATTATTTAGAGTAGTTAAAGATGGAAATAGTTATTTCAAGGGGCTGTCGCAAAATAGTTTTGCTTGCAACAGCCCCTTTGCTTTAGATAATGCCGTGGAAATGTTCTTTTTTTAAGAGAAAATAGCGGGCGTTTTTCAGACCGTCAATGTTGGTGATGGAGATCGAATGCTCATTTTCCGCGTCCACCAGGCCTTCTTTGCTGAAATTATCGAGCGTGGAACGGACTTCTTCCAATCCCAAGCCCGTCATTTGACTTATTTCCAGAGCGCCGATTCCCAGGTCGAGCCGGTTTGTTTGCTCAGAATCATAATTGAAACTATCGGTCAGCGTTATTAAGATGTCGGAGACCTTACCGGGCGCCGATTTAATCGCATAATTACGGATTTGACCGGTGGTAAAACGGATTCTTTTGCATAATACCTGAATCAACTTGAACAAAAATTCCGGTTTGCTACTGATGATTTGCTCCAGATCGCTGAAGGTCAAAACCAAGACTTCGGTTTTTTCCATGGCTACGACAGTGGCGGAGCGTGGTTTGGCCTCGATTAAAGCCATTTCCCCAAATAGATTGCCTGCGCCGAAAACGCTTAAGACTTTGGACCCGGTTTTTTCGGAACGGATCACTTTAACCCGGCCGGATTTGATCAGATACATTTCATTTCCGGGTTCGCCCTCGGTAAAGATTGTCGCTCCGGCTTCGAAGCTCCGGCCGGATTTTTCAAACAATGCTTTGTCGTCGCCGAACAATTTCCAATCTCCTATTTGGAATATGATTTCTCCGTGCCTCCGTGTCTCTGTGACCAATAATGATTTAGCCGCGGAGACGCAGAAACACAGAGTTAAAAAACTGATTTTTGCGTTTTGATGAACGGCAAGCCCTGAATCAGGAAGATCCCCGGGATAGTTTATCCAATTTAAGATCGAGTTCTCTTAATTGGTTTGAGAGATGGTTGACGATCTTAAACCCAATCGTGGCGTTATTGATTACCAGGCTTTTAAGATCGGACGGTTCCAAAGTGAAGATCTCGGCGTCTTCGATAACCTCGGCGGTCTCGGTATAGACCCATTTTTCAACCGCGGGAACCAACCCTAAAAATTCACCCGGTCCATATTGGCCGATGACTATTTCAGCGGTGTTAAATTTTCGCCGCAGTTCGACAAGGCCGGATTTGATCAGAAAAAGATTGGAAGCGGGGTTTCCTTCAAGAAAGAGGAAGGTCCCCTTTTTAAATGCGGTTAACTTTTGATTTAAATTCAACTTGTTTTTCGGCATTGGCTTGAGTTCCTAATTCCGTATTCCGTTTTGATGACCCCGGTCCCGGAAAGGCCGGTTTTCAAAAAAGGTTGTATTATTGTTGTCGGCATTTAAGCGGTTTTTTTTAAGATCATTAATGTTTCCAAGCAGGCATTTTTAGCTGAAGCGTTCAAGAACCGCCTCCCGGTTGTTAAGTTTAATCAGGGCGTTTAACTCAAAATTTTTATAAAATAAAATTGGAGATGCCGGTATTATCCGGGGTTCATTACGCTGGTCGGATTGTAAAAACGCTTTTTTAATATTGAAAAATCAATTCCGTTAGTATAAACTTAAAATGTTGTAAAGTGTAATTTGATTTCATCTTTGCAATAATAAACGTATTGGGATGGAGGGAAATTCGTGAAAAGGTTGTTTTTAATTTCAATGGTGGTACTTCTTATTTGTTCCTTAGCCTTTTTGGGTTGCGGGGGCAAAAAGAACACGCTTAAGATGGCCACCGGCGGCACGACCGGTACATATTACGCTTTCAGCGGGACTGTTTCTCAAGTTTTGAGCAAGAACATTCCCAACTTGAGCTTTGATGTTCAGTCTACCGGCGCTTCCAAAGCCAATATCTACTTAATCGCCGATAAAGAAGCGGATATCGCGATCGTCCAAAATGATGTCATGTATTATGCGTCCAAAGGTATCGATCTTTTCGACGGCGAGGTAGTCACCGGTTTTTCGGCCATGGCCGGGTGCTATGCCGAGGTTTGCCAGATCGTTAGTAAAAGTAATATAGCTTCGATTGCGGATCTTAAGGGTAAACGCGTCTCGGTGGGCGACATCGGTTCCGGATGCGAGTTTAATGCCCGCCAGATTCTTGAAGCTTACGGCATCACTTTTAACGATATTATCGTTAACAACCTCAGCTTTAACGACAGCGCCACCGCGTTGAAAGACGATAAGATCGACGCCTTTTTCTGCGTCGCCGGCGCTCCCACTACTGCTATCGTGGAACTCGCTACCTCCAATAATATTAAGTTGTTGGAAATCGACGACGAGCACGCCGCCAAGCTGATTGAGAAGTATCCTTTCTATACTAAGTATGACGTTCCCGGCGGCACTTATAAAGGCGTTGATTCCGACACGCAAACCGTAGCGGTAGTCGCCACTTACATTGTATCGGATGATTTGGACGAGGATTTGGTTTACAAAATGACCAAAGCCCTTTTCGAACATGCCGAAGAAATTGCGGCGGGACACCCGAAAGGCGCCGAGCTTGATCCCGAGTACTCGGTGTCCGGCATCTCGATTACGATTCATCCCGGCGCGCTGAAATATTACCAAGAGATCGGGGTTCTCTAAAGAAGCTAAATGAAGCGATTTTTAACGGGGGCTGCGGTAGTGGTCATCATCGCGTCCTCCGTTTTTATTTACAATATCTTTTGGGCTCCGAGCCTTGTTTTATCGGACGGAAACACGGGTAAGACGTTTGCGGTTTATCCCGTGAACGAGGGAGACGAGTTTTCAGTCACTTTCGTTCATTCCGTAAACAAAAGTCCGGTGACTGATGTTTATCAAATTCGTAACGGCGCGATTTATGTATCACGGACAATCTATTATTCCTTCGGCGCCGGGGTCCAGACCCGGCTGGAACCGGGCCAGACTCTTGAATACGGCGGAGACGGTTCGATGATCGTAAGCGGTTTTCAACGGCGTCTGGATAACCTCTCTTATATTGTGGGCACCGTTTCGGATCATATCCTTAAGATCGGTGGAGAATCAGTGAGCCTAAGGGATCTCTGCGGTCGAAACGCCACGGTGCGCTTTTACTACGGATCGAAGTTCTTGATTATTTGGCGCGCCAAATTCCGGTCTTTTTCAGGATCCTTTTTGAATCGACTTTAATCCATTCCAAAAGGAGGATTCTCATGTCTCAACCGAAAAACAAAATTCAATCCTCAATGGGCGAAGTTGAGCAGGTTAATGTCGACGCCTTGATGGCCGAATTTGATCGCGAATCAAATACCAGGCATTTTAAGGGCGTTCCCAAGGTTATAGTTCGTTATATTTTGACGGCTTTTTCATTGTATGTGTTTTACATGAATCTGATTAGCGTTTGGCCGGAACAGATCCGCAGGGCGTCTTTTATGGCCTTTATTATCTTTATGGCCTTCATGCTCTACCCGGCCAGAAAAAAAACCGCCGCCTTAGTTAATGATATCCCATGGTATGACGTGATCTTGGGTGTCCTTGGCGCTTTTTGTTTTTTCAACTACGTACTGAACTTTGAATCAATGGCCATCAAGGCTACCCGGATCTCTCAAACAGACGTGATTCTCGGCGTTATCGGAATTTTGATCACCGCCGAGGTCTGCCGAAGAGTAGTCGGCATTCCTATTTTGGTAGTGGCCTCTTCATTTATAATCTATGCCTTTACCGCCGGATATTCCCTAACCCGGATCGTTTATACGCTTTTTTATACTCTGGAAGGCGTAATCGGCACTCCGATCGGCGTCTGTTCCACTTTCATCGTTTTGTTCATTATTTTAGGCGCTTTTCTTGAAAAAACAAATATCGGCGCTTTTTTCATCGATATTGCCAATTCCATAGCCGGCCGCGCCACCGGCGGCCCGGCAAAAGTCGCCGTAATCTCCAGCGCCCTCGAGGGAATGTACTCCGGAAGTTCGGTGGCGAACACGGTCGGTTCCGGGAGCGTCACCATTCCGGTTATGAAGAAAACCGGATATGACAAGGATTTTGCCGCGGCAGTCGAGGCCGCCGCTTCCACCGGAGGCCAAATAATGCCCCCGATCATGGGCGCGGCCGCGTTTCTAATGGCCGAGATGACCGATATGCCTTATTCCGCGATAGCGGTCGCGGCAATTTTCCCAGCAATCCTCTACTTTTCCGGGATTTTTCTGATGGTGCATTTTGAAGCCAAGAAACTGGGGCTAAAGGGGCTTCCTAAGGAATCAATACCCAACTTTTTTAAGTTACTGCTGACCAAGGGATATTTACTGATTCCCATTGCCGTGCTGATCGTCACGATGTCGATCGGATACACCGCCTCACGCGCCGCTTGTCTCGCTATTTTGGCGGCACTTATCGTCAGTATGTTCCGGAAAGACACTCGCTTGACGCCGAAAGCCTTTATTAAAGCCCTCGAAAACGGCGCTCGAAACACCATCGGCGTGGCCGCGGCTTGCGCAATCGCCGGCATTATCGTGGGCGTCGTATCCCTTACCGGAATCGGCCTTAAACTTGCCGACGGCCTCTTGACTCTCTCCGGAGGGATTGATATCATCGCCTTGTTCTTGACGATGATCGCCTGCCTGATATTGGGTATGGGCGTGCCTACTACCGCCAACTACGTGATAATGGCCACCATTACGGCGCCGATTATCCTGAAGCTTATTCCGGGAACACCGGTGCTCGCCGCGCATATGTTCGTATTTTACTTCGGCATTGTGGCGGATATAACGCCTCCGGTAGCGCTGGCCGCTTACGCCGGCTCCGCCATTTCCGGCGGCAACCCGATTCGAACCGGGGTCATCGCGACCAGACTGGCAATCGCGGCGTTCATTATTCCTTATATTTTCGTGCTCAATCCGGCGATGCTCTTGATTAACACTTCATTTTTAAAGGTCGTCCAGATTATCGTCACTTCCACGATCGGGATGTTTGGCATCTCCGGCGGTTTGGAAGGATATATGGCGAAAAAGATGCCGTGGTGGGAGAGGGTAATTGCCGTTCTGGCGGGCCTCGCGTTAATCGATCCGAATCTGATTACCGACATTATAGGTGTCGCCTTGATTGGTTTTATCTTCATCCAACAGTACTTTGTCAAGGACAAAAAACGATTAGGGGAAATCAGTTGGTATGGTTCAACGGAAAGTTAAGGATTTTCTGAACGGTTACCGGATGGATTATTCGGATCTGAACTTTGAAAAGATCTGCGCCGGTTTTTTGGAAGCGATGGAACGGGGATTGGCGGGTGAGACCGGCAGCCTTCAAATGCTGCCGACTTATATCGAAGCCGATCCGGAGCCTCCGGTTAATGAACCGGTTTTGGTGTTGGACGCCGGGGGCACCAATTTTCGAGCAGCGACCGTAGTTTTGAAGCCGGAAGGCCGGGTGATGATCGAGAATTTCAGGAAATATCCGATGCCCGGCGTTGAAGCGGAAGTTGACAAGGATACTTTCTTCGGGATCATGGCGGGCTATATTAAGGACTTGCTGCGGGACGGACAGAAGATCGGCTTTTGTTTTTCCTATCCGGTCCGGATGTTTCCCGACAAAGACGGCCGTTTGATTGAGTTCAGCAAACAGATTCAAGCACGGGGAGTGGCGGGGGAGCTGATCGGCGCTAATTTGAAGGCGGCTTTGGAAAAAAGCGGCGCCGGGCGGCCCGGCTCGGTGGTAATCCTAAACGACACGGTCGCTACGATGCTGGCCGCTAAGGCGGACCCCGAATATCGCGCGGGCGACGGCTGCCTTGGTTTTATTTTGGGCACCGGGACCAATTGTTGTTATTTGGAGCAAAACAGCAACATTCGGAAAGCCGCTTCCCTTAACCCCGCCAAGAGCCAGATCATCAATGTGGAGTCGGGCGGTTTCCGCGGCGAGTTCGGCGGAGTTTTGGATCAAGAGTATGACCGGACTACGGTTGATCCCGGAAAGTATGCTTTGGAGAAGATGATCTCCGGCAGGTATCTGGGCGGGCTTTGCGGGACGGTGATCCGGACCGCGGCTGAAGACGGCTTGTTTTCAAAGGCGGTTTCCGACAATTTAAAGCAGTTGCAAGGCCTGACTACGGTGACGGTCAGTGATTATTTGAATAATCCCTCGGATGAGATCAATCCCTTGGCTGCCGCCGTCAAAGCCGGCGCTGATGATGACCGCGCCGTGCTCACGGAGCTGATTGAACGACTGATCGAACGGGCGGCGCTGTTGGCGGCGGTAACGTTGACCGCGACCGCATTAAAGTCCGGGCGGGGGAAAAGCCCGGAAGCTCCGGTTTGGATCATCGCCGAAGGGAGCACTTTCTATCAATTAAAAGGGTTGAAGCCCAAAACCGAATTTTATTTGCAAAAATACTTGACCGACCATTTCCATTGCTATTGGAAACTGGTCGGAATCGAAAACGCCACCCTGATCGGGGCGGCCGTGGCCGGGCTGACGAATTGAGCAGGCGCCGCCTTATACCAAAGGTTGTAATTGCTGGTACTTGGTAATGCTGTTCCGCATATCATTTTTGAGGCGGAATATGATAACTTTAGATGAAATTACTTAGGGATGATCTGAATGTCGTTTTTTAGCATACCCCCGGGACCATTCACCATTCTGGCAAATTTAATCGGGGTCGCGTTTGCTAAAAATTTAA
>JAAYHS010000006.1 GCA_012735315.1 Bacillota bacterium
GAATTCCAAAGGTTTAACAACCCTCAGATCCGCTTGAATACCGCTTTTAAGGATAACCGAACCTTTAGTCTCGCCGCTGCCGATAATTTGGGTTACCATCGGCAGATTAATAAATTCGCCGATGACTCTTCCCGGCTCCGCGGCTGATGCTACCAGATCAATATCTTTTACCACTTCTTTAAACCGGCGCAGGCTGCCCGCGATTTCCACCATTAAAACCCCGGGTAATCCCCCGACCGCTTCTTTGAGCCGGACCGCTTCCGGCCATACTTCGCCGCTTAAAAACCGGCCGCGCTGTTCCTTGATAAATTGAATTCCGGCGCAGATTTTTGCCTGAGTCTTGGCGCCGAATCCCGGTAAAGACACCAACCAGTCTTGATTACAGGCCTCTTCCAACATTTCCAGACTGGTGACTCCGAGTAACCGGTAAATAGTATTGATTTTCTTAGCTCCTAAACCCGGCACCCGTAATAGTTCAATCAAACCCGGAGGTGTGGTGTTCTTGAGGTTTTCGTAGTACTCAATAGTTCCGGTCTTGCTCCATTCCTCAACCTTTTTAGCCAAAGCAGCGCCGAAACCGGGCAACTCCGGGACCCGCCCCGCTTCGATTATCTTCGCGAGGTCTTCGGTCAGGTTTTCGATAGTCCGGGCGGCGTTATAGTAAGCCCGGGTCTTAAACGGGTTTTCACCCTTTAACTCTAGCAAGAGACCGATTTCATTGAAAATCCGGGCCAGTTCATGTTTATCCATTAATCAATCACCTGAAGGTAATTTCTTGAAAACCCTATTAAATCCTTTAAAATGTTCACTGGGATCGTCGCCAAAAATTCTTTTTTTCAACGCTAATTTTATAATATAGTTTAACTTAATTTCTCATCAAATCAAGGTGGTATTTTTTTTAAGGAAAATGTTGAATATTTGATACCCTGCAAATGGGGCTTTATATTCCGGTGTCGGACTATGAAGATGCGATTCAATATATCTCCGCCGTTAAGGCAAATGTGGATTTTTTCATTACCGGCGACCACCAATTGCAAAACTATGCTCTGGAACTAAAAAGGATCGGCGCTCAAGAGTTTCTCGACATCTATGACCGAGGACAAGGTAATCCATAAATTTTTTGAATCGTCCGTTTCATCAATTCATCAAACCCTCTTTTCTATTATCTAGTCGAATCGGAGTGAATGACTGTCCTTTTCCCCTCAATATCTGTTATTTATAATTTCACCAAAGGAAACTTAAAATTGGAATATTTAAATTAAGCCAAGGAGTTTTGAAATTTCTCTAGAGAAATTTCTGAGTTTCTCTATTGAAATCTTTTGATTAAACCAAGGAATTTTAAAATTTCACCAGAAATTTTCAAGTTTCTCTAGTAAAACTTTTCATTAGATCTAAGTGATTTTAAAATATATCTAAAAAAAGATCAAAAAAACCCGGCTTTGCCGGGTCTTTTCGTTATTACATATCCATACCGCCGGGCATTCCTCCGGGCATCATCGGCTTCTCTTTTTCGGGAATCTCCGTCACCAAACATTCGGTGGTCAAGAGCATTCCGGCGATACTGGCCGCGTTTTGCAACGCGCTCCGGGTAACTTTCGCGGGATCGACAATCCCGGCGGCAATCATATCCACGTACTCGCCGGTCAAGGCATTAAAGCCCTTGCCCTTTTCCAGCGAACTTACTTTCTCTACGATCACCGATCCTTCAACGCCGGCGTTATTGGCGATTTGCCGTAAAGGTTCGGCCAACGCCTTTTTGACGATGCCGATGCCGGTGGCCACGTCGCCGCTTTCTTTGAGACCATCCAAGACCGGAGCGATTTGAAGCAAAGCCACGCCGCCTCCGGGGACGACTCCTTCCTCAACGGCGGCCCTGGTAGCGGAAAGGGCGTCTTCGATCCGGTGTTTTTTCTCTTTCATCTCAGTCTCGGTGGCGGCGCCGACTTGGATCACGGCCACACCGCCGGCAAGCTTGGCGAGACGCTCTTGGAGTTTTTCGCGATCATAATCGGAGGTGGTCTCTTCGATCTGGATCTTAATCTGATTAATTCTGTTTTTTATTTCCTGGTTGCTGCCCTTGCCATCGACAATGGTGGTTTCGTCTTTGGTAACCTTCACCTGACGCGCCTGACCCAGCATTTCAACGGTGGCGTTCTCCAAGGTCATCCCGACTTTCTCGGAGATCACCTGACCGCCGGTGACAATGGCGATATCGCTGAGCATGGCTTCGCGGCGGTCTCCGAACCCGGGCGCTTTCACCGCGACTACGTTCAAGACGCCTCTTAATTTGTTCACCACTAAAGTAGCCAAAGCTTCGCCTTCAACATCCTCGGCGATGATTAATAACGGTTTGCCCCGCTGCATTACTTTTTCCAAGATCGGAAGCAAATCTTTGATCATCGACACTTTCTTATCGGTAAGTAAAATAAAGGGCTCATCCAATACGGCTTCCATTCTTTCCGAATCGGTAATCATATACGGAGAAACATAACCCCGATCAAATTGCATCCCTTCGACCACTTCCAAGTTGGTGCCCATGGTTTGCGATTCCTCAACGGTAATTACGCCGTCTTTACCGACTTTCTCCATGGCCTCGGCGATTAAGGCGCCGATTTCATCGTCGGCGGCGGAGATCGCGGCCACATGAGTGATATCTTCTTTACTATTAACCGGCTTGCTTACTTTCTTTAATTCTTCGACAACCACGCCAACCGCTTTTTCAATGCCCTTTTTAAGAATCATCGGGTTGGCGCCGGCGGCCACGTTCTTTAACCCTTCCCTAACCATGGCCTGCGCCAAAAGAGTGGCGGTGGTGGTGCCGTCACCGGCGATATCATTGGTTTTAGTCGCAACCTCTTTCGCAAGTTGCGCCCCCATATTTTGAAACGGATCTTCCAATTCGATCTCTTTGGCAATGGTTACGCCGTCATTAGTAATGGTAGGCGAGCCGTATTTTCTATCCAAAACGACATTGCGCCCTTTTGGTCCCAAAGTAATTCTAACGGCATCCGCCAGTGTGTTAACGCCGCGTTCCAGAGCATGTCGGGCTTCCTCGCCGAATAAAATTTGCTTTGCAGCCACTAGATTCACCTTCCTCTATTCCGCTATTATTTATTTACGATTGCCAAAACATCACTTTCTTTTAAAACCATATATTCCTCACCGTCAAGTTTGACTTCGGTCCCAGCATATTTAGCAAATAAAACCTTATCGCCAACTTTAAGCTCTAAAGCGATTTTTTGCCCGTTTTCCAATACCCTGCCGGAGCCAACCGCTATAACCTCGCCCATTTGAGGTTTTTCTTTGGCGGTATCCGGAATTAAAATCCCGCTCTTGGTGCGTTCCTCACTTTCAAGCACCTTAATGACAATTCTTTCACCTAGTGGGGTTATCTTCAATCCAATGTCCCTCCTCTCATCATGTATATTAGCACTCGGCAAAAACGAGTGCTAACCACTTGATTTTAATTAATTCATTTAAGTTTAGCAAGAGCTTCTAGCCGCATTCTACTGCTATTTTATCTGAATAAGGTTAATTTATGCAAAATCTCTAAATTTATCTCCCTCATTTAAAAATATTAAGCGCCTCAAAAATACTTTTGTTTAAATCTTTCTCCTGCCTCTATGTCTCTGCGGCCAATAAATGAATTAGCCACGGAGGCGCAGAGACACAGAGTAAAAAACTAATTTTCATCCTTTAACATGCCCGATATCATTTACAAAAATGGTAATTTACGTTTGCATAAATCAAACCGGAAAAACCAAAACTTATTTCTAAAATGAACTCTTTCCCCCGGGACAATAATGAAGTGATTCAACTGCCGCAGTTTGTCAAACCGATGTTGGCTACCCTGGCGGAGCCGTTTGATTCCAAAGAATATACCTATGAGATTAAATGGGACGGCTATCGGTCATTGACTTTTCTCGATTCCGCCACCAAATTGCAGAGTAGAAATTTGAAGGATATCACCCCCCTTTTCCCGGAACTGCGCCAACTTCATTCAGCGGCCAAAAAACCCGGCATCATCCTCGACGGTGAAATAATCGCCTTGCGGGATGGAAAACCCAGTTTTTCCGAACTCCAAAAACGCGGGCAACTAAGAAATGAAGCCCAAATTCGGAATTCTCTTAAAGCCATTCCCGTCATTTACGTGGTTTTTGACATACTCTATTCCGATTACCAACCGGTTTTTAGCGAACCTATCGAAAAACGGCGTCGCCTCTTGGCCGAAAATTTGAAACCAAGCGATGCAATGATCACCGCCAAATATATCGAGGACCATGGTAACGCTTACTTTAACTCCATTTGCGAAATGGGCTTGGAAGGAGTAATCGCCAAAAAAAAGGGAAGCCTTTATCTTCCCGGCAAACGGGTTAAAACCTGGCTCAAGTTTAAAAGGAAACAACATGGAAATTTCATAGTCGTCGGTTATGTCCTTAACCCGACATCCCGCGGCGAACTCAGTTCCCTCATTTTAGGGGCTTACCTGGGGAATAAATTGACTTGTTTCGGAATGGTCGGAACCGGGTTTACCCGGGAAGAATTGGCGCTTATCCTGACCGAATTAAAAAAAATTACCGTCGCCACTTCTCCATTGAAGGTTTTTAAAGATAATCCTCCCAATGTTTTCTGGACCAGGCCGATCATCGTCTGTGAGATCGAATATTTGGAATTAACCGACGACGGTAAGCTGCGCCATCCAAGCTTTATAAAATTTCGTCCCGATTTAAAACCGGAAGAGTGTATTTTCGAGGATTAAATGACAACCACTATCCAAATCAACAACCATCAAGTGCCGGTCAAAAATTTGGAAAAGGTTTTTTGGCCGGATCACGGCTATACCAAAGCGGATATCATCAAATACTATGCCTCGGTCTGGCCTTTTCTCGCGCCTCATCTCCTCGGCAGACCGGTCTCCTTGGTTCGGTATCCCGAAGGAATCGACGGTGATTTTTTCTATCAAAAGGATGCCCCCTCACATCCGCCCTGGGTGACGACCGTCCCCATCCAATCGGGAGAGCGGGTCATCAATTATGTCCTCATTAATAATCTGGAGACGCTTATTTGGTCGATCAACCTCGGTTGTATCGAAGTCCACCCCTGGTTATCGACCGTAGATGATCCGGATCATCCCACTTATCTGATTTTTGACCTGGATCCCATGGAACCGGCCGTCTTCAGCGACGCCGTGAAAGTCGCTCAATTGATCCGGGTTCTGCTCCGTGAATTGCATTTAGCGGCTTTTCCTAAGATATCCGGAGCCACCGGAATCCACATTTATCTGCCGCTGAAACGTTGTTATTCGTTCAAACAGACCAGCGCCTTTGTAAAGCGAATCGGAGAGATAATCATCAACGCCTTTCCGGAATTGGCCACCAACGAACGAAAAGTCGCCAACCGGCAGGGCAAGGTTTATATCGATCATCTGCAAAATCTAAAAGGAAAAACCATCGCTTCCGTTTATAGCCTACGGCCTTTTCCGGGCGCCCCGGTCTCCCTCCCGATAACTTGGGAAGAAATGGCCGATGTTCATCCAAGTATGTTCAATATCCAAAACGCTCCGGAAAGGATTAAAAAGGTCGGCGACATTTTTAAACCGGTATCGGAAATGAACCAGGACTTGCCGCCATCCTTATGCGATTAATAGTATATTTGATTACCGGACGACCGGGACCATTGCCGGTCCAGCTCCAAATCGGCGATTACCGGCAAATGATCGGAAAGATAGTTATCAACAACGGATAATCTTTTTAAAGTAAAATCAGGAGTGGTAAAGATCAGATCAATCTCCGGACCGATCTCACCCCGTCTCAATCGGAGAGTTCCCCGCTCCGGTTGCCGGCCGAGTTTGATCCAGTTCTTTTTCAACAGCGCGACTCCGGGACCGTCGGCCGGCTCATTAAAATCACCGGTAATGATTAAAGGTTTCCCCAATCCTCTTCCGAATTTGCCGATCCTTGCCGCTTGGCTCAAACGTTCCTCAGTATCCAGACCGAGATGAGTCGTTAAAAAATTGATTCTGAACCCCCGGATCAGAGCTTGAATTCCCGTAAAATTCCGCGGTTCCGAACCACCGGGCAGTATCCCAATCCAGCCGTTGACGATCGGATGTTTGCTTAAAATCAGATTACCGAAGGCCTTCTTTCCCTTGGAAAGGGCGGGCCCAAAAAAGACGAACATCTTTAGTTCCTCCGCAATAATTTGCGCCATATCCTGATTATGTGTTTTTAAACCCCAAAAGCGGCTGACTTCCTGGAGCCCGGCCAAATCCGGTTCAACATCCCCGATAAACTCCAGGATTCGCTTGAGCCGATAATTCCCCCGCCAATCGATCCCATTATGGATGTTATAAGTCAGTACCCTCAACTTTAATTTTTCAATCTTCCCATCAGCTGTAAATAACAATCTGCTTTAACCCTCCGGTTTGGATAATCGAGCCGATTATAGTTGTAATTTGACAACCAATCCTCCCCCGAACCCTTCATTTTAATTAATGACTCTCGGTTGAAAAATAATCCAAATAATGATCTTCTATTTCCGAAATAAATACTGAAAAATCGAATAATAAAAGATCTTCTTACAAAAAATATTCACTCGTAGGAGGCTTTTTTCTTCAATTTTTTTTGAGGAATTTCTTTTACTATTTTGTCTCCCAAAATTTCCCTAAAGGCAAATTTTGTCACATTCCAAGAATAGTTCGCATCTAAACCGGCAATATTATAAAAGTTAATTTTGCACACCACAGAAAGGGGGATAGGAATGACCCGAGAGGAATTGGCGGGAATGAAAAAACCACAATTAATCGAGATCGCCAAA
>JAAYHS010000055.1 GCA_012735315.1 Bacillota bacterium
ATGATAATGAATTTGTGATCCATATGATAACGAAAATGTGATCCATTAACGAAAAGAATTTGTGACCACTTAACATTAATGGCCTCGTGAGGTAAGCAACAAGTTAGACCCTGCCGGCTTCACCCCCTCCTTGTGGCGTTGTTTCAACCGGTAAGATTTTAAATTCATATATAGGATATGGGACCGGTAAGTCAACCGGTAAACCAAGGCCGCAGTGAGCATCGGATCCCCAAAAAAAGTCGGTCCACTTTGAAAATTCAAGTTTTGTGTGATTAGAACACTGCCTTTTTCCGTTTTCTCGGAAAGGGTGTGATTGATACCATTTAAAAATTATACATATATACATTTTTTGTTTTTTTGTATATAATAGAAATAGAATTAGAGAATTAAAAAAAGGGGGAGTTCTTGATGAGCAACCAAAATATTGCCGCAAATTTACTCCGCTTTCGTTTGGCCAAGGGCTTAACTCATCAAGCCGTAGCCGAAGCCGCGGGAATTACCCGCGCGGCATACACCCTTATTGAAAACGGAAAGACTACCCCGCGGGTTAGCACTCTACAAAAGATAGCTAAGGCACTGGATGTCAAATTAGCTGACTTGTTCGCGCAACCTTTCGAATTGAAGCATGTTCGGTTCCGGGCGAAAAAGAAGCTGAAAGCGCGTTCTCAAATCCTCGCTGATGTTGCCAAGTGGCTTTATCAATACAATGAACTTGAAAATATGTTGGGGGATAAAGAAGAGTATCCTCTGGCCCGTATTTCTTTACAGGTAGCGACTTCCGGTGAGCGGGACCCTGAGAAGTTGGCGGCCAAAACCCGTGAATTGATGGGCTTGGGAGTGAATGAGCCTGTCCGCGATATTTGCGGTTGTTTGGAGTCGTGCGGCATCAAGGTTTACCCTATTAAGCTGGCAAGCCATGATTTTTTTGGACTTTCAGTCGCTGCCGAAGATGGCGGACCGGCGATTATAGTTAATGTTTGGGAACGCATCCCGGTAGAACGCTGGATTTTCAGCTCGGTCCACGAGTTGGGTCATTTGTTGTTACATTTGGACTCTTATCAAGTGGGCCAGGAGAATGAAAACCCCGAAGAGGAGAAAGAGGCAGACCGGTTTGCTTCCGAATTTTTGATGCCGCGTGAGGCATTTATGAGGGAATGGCAAGAAGCTTGCGGTTTGTCGCTGGTGGACCGGGTGATGAAAGTCAAGCGGTATTTCGGCGTTAGTTACAAAACCGTCCTTTATCGTTTATACCTTGGCGGACATCAAGATATTTGGGCGAAGTTTAAATATAATTATAAAGAGCAATTCGGCGTTTCACTTTGCCGCGAGGACGAACCCGAAGCAATGGACGCAGCAATGTTTAGCGTGGCGGAAAATGAAAGGGCTGCGGAACCTTATAAGATGGAGAACGCCGATTTTTTGCCGGGCCGTTTAGCGGGGCTGGTCCGAAAAGCTATTGAACAAGAGATGATCACCTTGTCCCGGGGTGCGGAGATTTTACGGCTTGATTTGGGTAAAATGCGCGCGCTGGCCGCTTCATGGGTGGACTGAAATGAGAACCGTATCTGATGCAGGAACCGTCAGGCAAAGGGACGGTTTAATCATTGACGCAGTGGTATTAATCGACTTTCTTGAGAGCGACGCCACGTTATTCCGGTTAATATCCGAACATATTGGAAACCCTGGCGTTACTGGTGGAAAGACAGGCAATACCGCCAGGGGACGCTAGGAAAATCGCTTTCCGGATTCATCAGGCCAATCCAATGTATATCACTCGGCGGATTTACGAAGATTTCTGCCGGCGGATAGGGGTTGAAATGTAATTGATCAGATGCGCTAAAATTGCGTAAACATACCCCCTCAAAACAATCTCCTCACCCTCTCCGGATCATTCTGCCGCTCCGGGATGGGGATCCAGGCCGGACTTCGGGAGTTGTTGGCGATCACGTCTTTTTTGCAGAGACGCAGGATTACGGCGATCGGGGTGAACAACAGATAAAACACCAGGGTAAAGACGAGCGCCGTAACCGCCCGGCCTAAAACCGCGCCGACGAATGAAACCGCGCTATGGGTGGGTCTTAAAAGCTCGATCCGGAATAAGGCGCAGCCGAAATGGAACAGGCTTAACAGACCGGCGGGAATGATCACCCATGAGCCGAATTCCTTCCATAAACCCACCACGACGAGAATGGCCATTCCGGCCCCGAAGGAAAACCCGAACCTTCTTAATTCGTTTCTTTTTCGAACACTCAATCCTTGATTAACGACTGTTTCCACCGGCTCAACTCCAATTGATCCTTATTGGTTTGGTCTTCTTTATACAAGATGAAGCTCCCGATGATTAAAATATCGATATTGGTCCCCATGAAACAGCGATAGGCGTCTTCGGGCGAGCAGACAATCGGTTCGCCCCGGACGTTGAAAGAGGTGTTGATCACCAGCGGGCAGCCGGTCAGGTTGTCGAACTCCGTCAACAACCGGTGATAGAGGGGATTGGTCTCCCGCGATACGGTCTGGAGCCTAGCCGTATTGTCCACATGAGTCACGGCGGGGATCACCGATCTTTTCAGCTTCAAAAGCTCCAATCCTTGGGCGTCCCCCGGGTCCACCTCCAGCAGTTTATCCCGGTTTACTTTGGTGATCAGCAACATATAGGGGGATTTGCTTTTAATCTCAAAATAAGCCGCGCTCCGCTCCTCCAAAACGGACGGGGCGAAGGGCCGGAAAGACTCCCGGAACTTGATCTTCAAGTTCATCATGGTCTGCATGGTCTCCGAACGGGCGTCCCCCAAGATCGACCGGCTCCCTAAAGCCCGCGGTCCGAACTCCATTCTTCCTTGGAACCAGCCGATGATTTTCTGATTATTGATTGCGGCGGCGGCGGTCTTGATTAATTCTTCCTCGGGTAATCTGCGGTAGACCGCCTTCATCCTTTTTAAGAACGCCTCGATCTCCTCGTCCGAGTATGCCGGGCCCAGATAGGATCCTTTTTGGAAATCGTGAATCTCATCGGTGGTCCGTTGGTGACCCAAGTAGTTGTAATGGACATAAAGGGCCGCGCCGAGGGAACCGCCGGCGTCTCCGGCGGCCGGTTGGATCCAAACGTCGGAAAAACCGGCTTCTTCGAGAATCTTGGCATTGGCGACGCAATTGAGGGCCACCCCGCCCGCGAGGCATAGTTTAGTCGCGCCGGTCAACTCCCGGGCCCGCCGCGCCAACAACACCATGATTTCATTGAATAAAGCCTGGATCGAAGCGGCGATATCCATGTGGAATTGGGTCGGCGTCCCGTCCGGCTTTAAGGCCGGCGCGCCGAAGAGTTTTTCAAACTTGGCGCTGATCATTTTCAGGCCGGAGATGTAGTTGAAATATTTTTCGTTTAGGATAAAGGACCCGTCGGGGGCGACGGTGATCAATTCCCGTTTGATCAGGTCCAGATAGACCGGGCGGCCGTAAGAGGCCAGTCCCATTAATTTATACTCGCCGGAGTTCACCCGGAACCCGCAGTAATAGGTGAAAGCGGAGTATAAAAGGCCCAAAGAATGGGGGAAATCGATCTTCTGGAGCAGCCGGATCCGGTTGCCGCTGCCGACGCCGATGGCGGTGGTGGCCCACTCGCCGGCGCCGTCCACGGTTAAGATCGCCGCCTCGTGAAAGGGCGACGGGAAAAAGGCGCTGGCGGCATGGGCTTGATGGTGTTCCGTGAAGAGCACCTCTTTGTTATAGGAGAGTTCTTTCCGGATTAAGTCCTCAACCCAGAGTTTTTCCCGCAGCCAAAGGGGGATCGCCTTCAAAAAGGAAGCCAGGCCTTTGGGAGCGGTATGGATATAAGAGGCTAAAATCCGGTCGAATTTCAGCACCGGCTTGTCGTAAAAGACCACATGATCCAACCGGCCGGCGTCAATGCCCGCTTCTTTCAGGCAATATTCAATGGCGCGGCTCGGAAAACCGCTGTCTCCCTTTTTGCGGGTGAAGCGTTCCTCCGCCGCGGCGGCGATGATCTCACCGTCGCGGAGCAGGGCGGCAGCCGAGTCATGATAGAAGGCGGAGATTCCCAGTATGTATTCAGGCATGCTCCATTTCTCCAGAGAGTTTTCTTAAAACAGCGAATAAATAAAGGGAGCGATCGCTTGCGATTGGGAAATGACAACCACGATTCCGATTATCAAAAAGATGATCACGATCGGGATCAGCCATAACTTTTTGTTCTCGCCCAGATACTGAAAGAATTCTTTGACCAGTTTCGTCTTGGCCATCTGCAATCCCCTCCGGATGGTATAAAATTAAACGCGGTCTTGATAACGCTAAAAGGCTGAAATGGTTATTTGATCGGTTTACCGTATTTTTCAATCTCCGCGAAAAGGTCGCCTCGGGCCTGTTCGGCCAAATAGGCGGCGATCTCGTCATGGATCAGCTTCATTTTATCGGAAAGCAAATAAGCGGTTTTATAAGTCGCTAAAGTTCCGTAAAGATCCTTGGTATAGATCTTTTGAAACCGGGCTTGGATCAGATAGGGACGGTAGCATCCCGGATAATTCCACAGATAGGAGTCGAGATACCTTTTACCGGTTTCGATTTGACCCCGGTTAATGTAGTATTCGGCGCACAGAACCGGGTAGTCGATCTTCCGTTCGTTGGACTCGAAGATCAAGCGGACCAGTTCGGGATCGACGTTGGCTTCGGTCACTCCGTCGGTATCGCGGCGTTGATAGGGAATCAACATGCCGGTGAAGGGCGGGTTTTCGGTCAATAAGCGCACCTTGAGATAGACATCGGTCCGGTAGGCCGGCAGGTAGTGGATGGCTTGGTCGATCCGGCCATCGTCGCCGTAAAAGCCGGCGACCCGTTCCTTTTCCGCCGCGCTGAACTGAAAGAGTTCCGCGATCCGTTCCGCGAGGACCCGGCTGACCAACCTTTGCCCGGTCTGGGTAAAGTGGAGCTGATCGATGAAGTATTCATTGCCGAAGGCTGCCGGGGCGTCTTTGGCGAGCATAATCTCCTCGAGGGGGATGTAATGCAAGTTGGCGGCCGCGCCGCGTTCATCGCAGTAAGCGCGCAATTTTTCCCGCAGGATTTCCTTGGCCCTGAACGGCGTGGTATCCAAGTCTTTAGCTGATTTAAAACCGTCAAGCTCCGGTTGGCCGCTGAGCTTCCATTGGGCGAGGGCGTCCAAATAACGCGCATTGGCGTTGCGGTCGTATTCTTTTCGGGAGAGCCGGTCTTGATAAAAAGCCCTCAATTCCCGCAAATCGCCCTTTTGGACCACCGCGGCGTAACGCTGGATGAATTCTTTGAAAGCGGCGTCCCCCTCGCCGGAGAAGGGCGGCATGTCATGGAGATTGCTTACCGGTTCGATGATAATCACCGGAATGTTATGCTTCCGGTAGAGCCGGACGATGGCGTCGATATTTTTGATGAAGTCTTCCGCGACTTTCCGGTCCGTCTCGGGGTCCAGCGGCAGTTGCCCCTGCTGGAACTGTTCCTCCATTAAGGTGGTGTATTCCGGGGCCGGGGCTATTAGATTGCGCAGGTTGAACAAAAACTGAAACAGCCGGAATTCCTGCAGGGCCAGGTAGAGGTTTTTGGTGAAATAATTACCGCCGGTAGTGGCGCTGATGGTGCCGTAGTATTCGTTATGACCGGCGTAAATTACTAAAAAATCCGGTTGATATCGCAGCAGTTTCCTGGAGATATCCTTAACGCAATAACTGGTGACTGCGCTTAAACCGAGGTTTAACAGTTCCACCTCTTGGTACTTGCCGCCGGCCTTCAAGGCCGATTCGGTCATTTTGCCGAAGGATTGGTTGGTTAGGTATGGGAAACCCTGGGCGGTTGACCCCCCGACCAGGAACCCCCTCAAAGCGGAAGCGCTTTTTTGACGCGAAAAGCGGTTGGCGATCATCATGTCCCGGAGGGTGTCCGGCCTGGTCAAGGCTTTCCGCGGATAATATTTCTTAATGAAGTTGGTGTTCATGACATAGGTATCCTTTTGGTAGCGGGGGACGATGAAAGGCCGGGTGTCGATGCCATAACCGGCGATGCGCAATCCCGCTTCCAACAGGACGAAGATTAAAACCCACAATAACCCGAAGATGATGCTGAAAAGAGTCCTTTTTTCGGCGCTGAGCATCGTTTGGGACCGCTTGTTAACCTTGTTTGGCGTTGCTCGTTTTCCCACGGCGTTCACCTTAATCGGACAGGTTTATTTGTTATCCTTTTCAGTTCGATACTTACCATCAAATTTCCTGTTGCTTCGGAAAAATTCCAATCAGCTGAAACGGGAGCCGGATTCACTCCGTTCAAGCCGATTGAAAAGGATCAGGGAATTAAATTGCAAAACAGTCTGGATCCTACCGATAATATTATTAATACTTGATATCGACCCGGAACCGGCGGGGCGGTTCGGGAGGAGGGGCGGAATGCGTTTAAGCAGATTAATATTAATGATAATGATCGCCTTAATAGTCGGCGCAACCTTTGTTCATTCCGAAGACGATCCGGCGGAGTTTCAATTGACCGCCGCCCAAAAAACAATGTTGCTGCAAAAACTTGACCGGCAATGGCGGCAACTCTTCGGACCGGGATTGGAATTAAAAAAGGGCGCTTCGGTGGTTGAAGCCGCCGGCTTCGCCTTGGACGCGGCCGCCGCCGGTTACAGCCGCGAACGTTTGGAGAACGCCTTATACTGGATCGGGCGGAACATCGATCGGAAGCGTAATTCGGCGACTTATGGGAATATCTTTTGGTATCACGGCGCCAAAACCGTAAACGACCTTAACGCCGTCGAGTTTTGCTTGCGGCAGACCCTCCCGATCTGGATCCTCTACCGGGACCGGCTCTCCCCGAAGGCCGAGGCCGCCTTGCGGGAGATTTTCGATTTCGGGATCGAAGGGATCAAACGGCATCAGGTTAAGCTGTCTTATACCAACATCATCCTGATGAAGATCGCCAATTTGATTCTATTGGGTGAGCATTATGGGAAACCGGAATTGGCCCGGATGGGGTACGGTCTCTTCGAGGAGTGGTTGGTTTATACCTACCGCCACGGCCTGTGCGAATATTTAAGCCCCGGTTATTATGTGGTCGATCTCCAGAACCTGGCGTTGATTTACCGTTTCACCAAAGAGCCGCGGATCAGAAAAATGGCGGCGATCGCCTTGGAGTACATTTGGACCGATATCGCCGTGAATTGGTATCAACCCTCACAAAGACTGGGCGGGACCCATAGCCGCGACTATGACCGGCTTTACGGCCACAGCAACCTCGAACAACTGGCCGCCCATATCGGATTGATCGACTTGGGCGAAGAGCGGAAAGCGCTTACTTCCGTTTTGGATCTGCTTTCGCTGGTTGGGCCGGCAGCTGAAATCAAAGACTATTTGGCGCTGTTGCCGCGGTTTGTCCATCAACGCTGGGGCGAAGCGGACCATCAGCGGGCTTCGCATTACATCGGCCGCAATTTCAGCGTGGGTTCGGCGGAGTCGAATTACGGCAACATCGATAAAACGCCGTTGGTGATTAACCTCGGCGGCGGCTATCACACTCCGGTGATCAACTTTTTCATGGACGGCCGGGAAGACTATTACGGTTTGAAGAAAAACCCGGTAAAGTCGGGGCATTTAAAGGCCTTGCATTTAAGGCCTTTTTTGACCAGCGTCCAGAATGACGGCGAAGTCCTCTTTTTGGCGGCGTTGAAAGACGACACCCAAAGCAACGCTGCGAAGTTGGAATCAATGATCACCCTGCCCTCCGACGCCGAAATCCGGCTGAATCATCAGCGGCTGGAAATTGATAATTATCAAAGTATATGGCGGGTGCACCCGGAAGCGAACGATAAGACGACCAAGTTCACGGCCGGTTCCACCGACGGCCGGACCGCGGTCCGGTTAATCGATCGCGACCAAAAAGAAGGCATCGGAGTCCGGCGGAGATTTGAGGTCGTCCCGGGCAAGCGCTACCGGCTTAAAGTGTATTACAAAGGAGGAGGGTTCTCCCTCTACCTTAATTTCCATGATCGAGAGAACAATTTAATTGAAAAGGAGTATTTCAAGAGTATCAAGCCGAACCCGGACCGCTTCGTCTGGAGCGAGATTACCGAACAAGCGCCGGATGGAGCGGCGTATGGTTGCCTGGATTTATTCGTCCAAAGGCGGAGTTACCGATGTCACCGTCGCCGATGTGATCCTGGAAACGGTGGACGGGGACCGTTCCGGCGTGATCGCGAGCGGTTTCGACTTTCGGGAGGAGCGGCGGCAACGGTTCGCGATCCCGGAGGGAGCCGTCTTATTCATTAAAAGAGGGGACGCAGTCGCGGCGCTCCGCTTACTGAAAGCCCTCAATATTTCGGGCAAGCCGATCGGTTTCGAATTAGTGAATGACGGTTTGAGATACGGGGCGTTCCGGCTGACCGCCACCCATTCCAAAGCGAAAACCGGCCGAAGAGGGGTGATCGTCGTCTGGAGCTATGCCGCCGACGGGATCGTGGATGAGGCTGCCTTCGAGGATTTTCGGAAGAAAGCGATGGGCGTCGCCTACGAAGTGAATATCGCCGGACCAATCGTCGGCGTTAAAGTCGCCGGAATTACCGGGGAGATGGAGCTGAAGGCCGATATCGCCGCGGAGAGAAGGATCTTAAGGCGGGGAATGAAACCGGGACTGGAGGACAGCCTACTCGCGGTGAACGGGATGGAGATTGGGAAGCGAATCTTGGAAAAACTCGAATTGATCCAGGGATTAAAAGAATAAAAATAAAGCGGTCCGCCGTAATCATTCGGATAACGTCCGGGACCGCAGAGATGATTAATTCTTTTCGGGGTCTTACAGACTGAAGACCACCACTAAAAACATTTTGAAACGTTCCACCGCATACAGGGCATGGGGGATACCGGCGGGCATCACGATGGTTTCCCCTGTTCTTAATTGGAATTTTTCATCGCCGATGGTGATTTCGGCGCTGCCGTCCAAAATATATACCATGGCGTCGCCGGAGGAAGAATGGGAAGCGATTTCTTCTCCTTTGTCGAAGGCGAATAAGGTGAGACTGAGCGGTTTGCCTTGAGCCAGAGTCCGGCTGACAACCTGTCCGGTTTGGTATTCCACCAAGGATGCCAAGGGCAAAACCTTTTTAAAATCGATGTTTTTAATGAAGTGTCGTTCCATGTTCGAACCTCCGCAGTGGAAAATGGCGCCAGGAGCGCTAAGACCTCTTTTATATTTTATCCAGACTCGGTCATTAAAACAATAACGACTTTTCATCGAAAAGAATGCCGGTTGTTTCCCTTAAAAAGCTCCCGTTCCAACCTTCGTATCGCCGAACGCTAAATGACTCATACTTATAACAATGGTAAATCGGCTGACAATAAACCTGAATTTGAATTTGTTTTCGGCTTTCGGCGATCTAAATTTTGGTTAAGATTTTTTTTCAGGCCGTGGATAGAGAAGGATTTTATCGCCTCAATCCCGAAATCTCTTTAGTCAATTATGAAATTAGGAGCCAGAATGCAGCTTCCGGAGTACTATCGCAATTACAAATTAGATGATTTTCAGCAACAAGCCATCGTTGAACTTTTAAAAGGAAATTCAGTCTTGGTTTCGGCCCCTACCGGGGTCGGCAAGACTCTGATCGCCGATTATCTAATCGATCAGGCCATCGCCAAAGGTGATCGGATTATCTATACCGCTCCGATCAAAGCCCTTTCCAATCAGAAGTTCAAAGAATTTAAAACTCTCCATGGTCCGGAACGGGTGGGGATCGTTACCGGGGATGTGGTAATCAATCCCGAAGCGGAAATCACCTTGATGACCACTGAGATTTTTCGAAATATTCTTCATCAGGACATACAGCGTCTGGAAGGAGTCTCTCATATCGTCTTCGATGAACTCCATTACCTTTCCGATGAGGAACGGGGGACCGTCTGGGAAGAATCGATAATCTTCATGCCTTCGGAAATGAGATTGCTCGGTTTGTCGGCGACCATCCCGAACGCCTTGGAATTGGCGGGTTGGATTAAAGAGATTAAAGGGCATGAGGTTAAGGTGATCGTCAAAAAAGACCGGGTGGTTCCGTTGGAGCATTTTATCTTTGAAAAACATCTGGGCGCCGCCACTCTGAAAGAAATCGTCAAATACCGGCAAGGGTTGGAGCAAAAAGGGATGCTCGCCGGTCTTGATAAGCGCAAATGGGAATCAACCCACCTGGACTTGATCAAACACGTCAGTAAAACCAAAGGATTGCCTTGTTTATATTTTGTCTTCAGCCGCAGACTCTGTGAGTTGAAAGCGGAGGAACTGGGATATCATCGGAGTTTTTTAAGCGAGGCCGAATCGCGTCAGGCGGAAGAGGTGTGCGACCGTTTGATCGCCGAATACGGAATCGGGTCCTTAAAAACGGTGGTTAAAGCCTGTGAGTTATTGGCGAAGGGAATCGGGTATCATCACGCCGGATTGCTGCCCGCGCTGAAAGAGATCGTCGAAGTATTGTTCGGGATGGGTCTGGTCAAAGTAATGTACGCTACCGAAACCTTTGCGGTGGGCATTAACTATCCGGTGAAGACGGTTTGTTTCGACAGCCCTTCCAAATTTGACGGGATCACTTTCCGGCCGATGACCAATCTTGAATATTTCCAAATGGCCGGCCGGGCCGGTCGCCGGGGTATCGACCCCAAAGGCACGGTTTATATTTTGGCCGATTTAAGGGGATTAAGGCCGGAAGAATTCCCCAGCATGGATCAGGAAGAGATCGAACCGTTAAAAAGCCAGTTTAATTTGACTTATAATTCGGTGTTGAACTTAAACCGGAACCATGACACGGAGGAGATCACCCGGATCTTAAACCAAAATTTCGCAACTTATCAGGCCCGGAATGATAAAAAATATTTTGAACAGCAATTGGCCCGGGAAGCTCAACAGTTAAACCAGTTGAGCGCCGGTTTATGCCTGGAACGGGATAATCCCCAATGTCCCCTTATCTACTTTAAATTGCGTCAGAAATTAAAGAAAAAACAACGCCGCGCCCGGTTTATCAAAGGGCGGGCCCGGGCGGGGATTACGGCTGAAATCAATGAATTGGTCAAATACTTGCAAGAGATTAAACCGGCCGCTTGTTCCCCGGAACGCCAGCAAGAATGCAGCGAACAGCTACAGGAATGGGCCGAATTGAATCAACGGGTGAGTTTGCTTCAGGAAAGAACCGCCCGGATCATCACTTCCGGCCGCTTCAATAGCGACTTGCAAATGAAAACCGAAATTTTGGAGGACTTGGACTACCTTAAAGACGGGGAATTGCTTCCCAGGGGCGAATTCGCCGCCCAAATTTATACCCAGGAGTTGCTGGTCACCGAACTTTATTTCAGCGGTTACTTTCACGAATTGGACCGGGATCAGTTGAACGCCGTAATGGTGGCGATTGATTATGAGCCGCGCAAGGGGGAGTTTTACCCCAAAAATTTGCCCTTCAATATCAAACCGATCAAAACGATCATCCGGAATCTGATTTACCGGTACGGGGTTGATGAACGGGATGCCCGGTTTCATCCCAGTGTTTCCAATCTGGCCTATCTTTGGAGTAAAGGAATCAGTTTTCCGGACTTATTGAAGGAAGCCGGGTCGATTCAGGAAGGGGATATCGTCCAAGCCTTTCGCAGAGGGATCGATATCATGCGCCAGATTAGGGCGGCTTGCGCCGGACAAGACCAGATTTTCGCCACCAAACTTAAAGAGTGCATGGATGCGATGGATCGGGATTTGATCAAAGTCAATCTCTAATTGATTGTTGATTGCATAAATGATTAAGGGATGATGGCGGTGGGTTTTGAAGAAAAGAATTGATCTCCGGTTGGTGGAAGCGGGTTTCTTTCCCAGCCGCGAGCAAGCGCAACGGGCGATCATCGCCGGTTTGGTTCGGGTTAACGGCAAACGGATCGAGAAACCCGGCCAAACGGTGGATGAAGCGGCGGAAATCACTCTCGCCGCTGTGGCCGAAGCATATGTGAGCCGCGGCGGTTACAAACTGGCAAAGGCCTTAACCGAATTCAATCTGGTCGTTAAAGGACGCTATTGTCTGGATGCCGGGGCTTCAACTGGAGGATTTACCGATTGTTTATTGCAGGCGGGAGCGGCCCATGTAGACGCCGTCGATGTCGGGTATGGGCAACTCGCCTGGAAACTGCGGCAGGATCCTCGGGTCACCGTCTGGGAACGGCAAAATATCCGCTATTTTCCCAAAGAGTCATTGGAAAGAGCCCCCGGTTTGATAACGGCCGATCTTTCATTCATCTCTTTGGAATTGGTCTTTGGAAAATTCAAAGAATTGATCGAACCCGGCGGGGATCTGGTCACCTTAATCAAACCTCAATTCGAAGCGGGGCGCGGGAAAGTAGGGAAAAAGGGAGTCGTTCGCGACCGAAGGGTCCATTTGGAAGTGTTGCGGCGGTTGAGCGAAAATGCGCCTTTAAAGGGCTGGCATTTGGTTAATTTGACCTATTCCCCGATCCTGGGGCCGGAAGGAAATATCGAGTATTTGGGGCATTGGCGCGAAGAAAGCGCCGACGTTATCGATCCGGAAGCGGTGGTGAATACCGCTTGGCATGATTTGTTAAGAAAACCCGATTAGTCGACTATAACTATAGATGGGGAATAAGTGTGCAAACGGGGGGTGCGTTATGCTTCCGACTATCCAACGATTTCAGCTTCGCACCAAAATTGTTTTCGGCATGGAGAGCCTGCGGGAACTTCCTAATGAAGCTGAACATTTAGGGAAAAACGTTCTGGTTGTTACCGGAAAACATTCCGTAATCGAAAACGGAGTGTTGCAACGGGTCAATATTCTATTGCGCGGTTCCGGATTTGCGCCGGTTTTCTTTTCGGAGATTGAACCGGAACCCTCGTTGGAAACGGTGGCCAAAGGGCTGGCAATGGCGCGGAGCGAAGAAGCGGATTGGGTGATCGGTTTAGGCGGCGGCAGCGCCATGGACGCCGCCAAAGCCATCGCCGGTCTGTACCGTTGCGGCCGGGAGGTGGAATACTATTTCAACGGCGGCCCAATCGAAGCCGAAGGCATTCCTTTAATTGCCATTCCCACTACCGCCGGTTCGGGGGCGGAAGTGACTTTTAACGCGGTTTTGACCGACGGCCGGAATCGGATTAAAAAATCAATCCGCGATCCAAGACTGGCCGCCAAAACCTGCATTGTCGATCCGCAACTTACGTTTAGCGCTCCGGAAACGGTTACGGTTTACGCGGGCGCCGATGCTTTAGTGCAAGCCATTGAGGCCTACGTATCCAAGGGCGCCAATTTCCTGACCGACATTTATGCTTTGGCTGCCGTCGAAAAGCTGGGTAATAATCTGCTCAAAACGAAGCAAGACGGCAATAATATTGAAGCCCGAATTGAGATGTCGATGGGCAGTCTGATGGCGGGAATCGCGTTAAGCGTCGCCAGGTTAGGGGCGGTACACGGTCTGGCGCATTCCATCGGGGTCCGCGCCGGAAAACCCCACGGTCTGGTATGCGCGGTTTTATTAGTGCCGGTGATGCGTTTCAATCTGGCGGTCTGCCATGAAAAATACGCTAGAATCGCCGCCGCGATGGGGGCGGGTCCGGTGCGCGGGGATTCGATCGACGCCGGAGCGATGGCGATTAAAAACATCATGAACCTCTTGCGGAAATTGAATATTCCCGCCCATATCAGCGATTTGGGAATTAAAGAAACGGATTTTCCCGAGATCATCGAGGAGAGTCTGGAGTCCGGATCAATGAAAGCAAACCCGCGTGAGGTGACCGCGGATGACTTGCTGAACATTTTGCATGAGAGGGTATAAGGATGGAATTATGGTATACTGAAAAACAGACTCCGAACATGAGTTTTTCCTGTAAAATATCGCAAACGCTCCATGTGGAAAAAACCGAATTTCAAGAGTTGGCGGTCATCGATACCTATCAATTCGGAAAGATGTTGGTTTTGGACGGGATGGTCATGACCACCGAGGTCGATGAATTCGTCTATCATGAGATGATCGCCCACGTGGCTTTGAATACCCATCCCAATCCGGAACGGGTATTGGTGATCGGGGGCGGAGACGGCGGCGCCATCCGGGAGATTATTAAGCATCCGACGGTTAAAGAAGCGGTTTTGGGCGAGATCGACCGCCGGGTGGTTGAAGTCAGCCAAAAATATTTACCCGGTATTGCCGGGGCTTTAACCGATCCGAGGGTCAAATTGGATATTGGCGACGGAGTGGAACATGTTCGCCGTAACAAGGGCAAATATGACGTGATCCTGATTGACTCCACCGAACCGATCGGCCCGGCGGTAGGTCTTTTCAGCCGGGAATTTTATCAAGATGTTTATCAGGCATTGACCGACGATGGGATCATGGTGGCCCAAAGTGAATCGCCTTTTGTCAATCAAGATGTAATCCGGATGATCCACCGCAATTTGAGCGGGATTTTCCCGATTAAGCATCTCTACTTGGCGAGTATACCGACCTATCCGTCGGGTTTATGGAGTTTCACGATCGCCAGCAAAAAATGGGACCCGTTACGGGTTGAACCCGGGAAAATTAAGGCGATCGATACTAAATATTATACGCCGGAGATCCACTTCGGCGCGTTTAAGTTGCCGAAGTTCGCGGCGGAATTGATTATTGAGTAGTTAGGAGTTGGGAGACAGGAGTAAGTAGCCAGTAGTCAGGAGATAGGAGCCAGAAGAACGTAGGGCAAGCTTCGCGATCCAAAATCTTAACATTTTTATACCGGCTTGACTCCTTAAATTTCCGGCCCTTCTTTTTATACTGACTCCTGACTTCTGGCCACTGCTTTATGCTGGCTTCTCTACTCCCGGCCGCTTCTATATTCTGATTACTGTTACGAATGAGAGGATTGAATATCAAATGAACCGTTCAATAACCAAGCCGACGATTTTGCCGGGATTTATGGAACTTCTTCCCGCGGAACAAATCGCTTTTAATCAGATGTTGGATACGATTCGTTTCAACTTCGAGCGTTATGGGTTTATCCCCTTGGATACGCCGACGATTGAAAAAGCCGAAGTGCTTTTAGCCAAGGGGGGCGGTGAAACCGAGAAACAGATTTACCGGTTTACCAAGGGAGATAATGATCTGGCCTTGCGTTTTGATCTTACGGTCCCCTTGGCCCGCTATGTGGCCCAACACTTTCAGGAGCTGACCTTTCCGTTCCGGCGCTATCATATCGGCAAGGTTTTTCGGGGCGAACGGAATCAGAAAGGCCGGTTTCGCGAGTTTTACCAATGTGATATCGATATTATCGGTTGGAATAAATTGAGTTTGATCAATGACGCCGAGATCCCCGCCATCATTTATTCCACTTTCAAGCGGCTTGGGTTTGAATCCTTTACCATCCGGATCAATAATCGCAAATTATTAAACGGTTTCTTTGATTCCCTGGGCATCCAAAATAATAGCGGAGTGCTGCGGGTGATCGATAAATTGGATAAGATCGGGCTCGCCGCCGTGCGTCAGGAATTGGAGGAGTCGGGAATCACCGGAGCCGCGCTGGAAGCGCTGCTTAAGTTTATCGGCATTAAAGGCGCCAACGCTGAAATTTTAGCGGTCTTGCAAGAATATCCGATTGATAATGCCGAGTTTCAGGAAGGTTTGCGGGAATTGTCCGAAGTGGTCTGGTATATCAAATGTTTTGACGTTCCTGAGGCCAATGTGGCGATCGATCTTACCATTGCCCGGGGGCTGGACTATTATACCGGAACCGTCTATGAGACTATTTTGAACGACCACCCCGGCCTCGGCAGTGTTTGTTCGGGAGGGCGCTACGATAATTTGGCGGGATTTTACACCAAGCAACAACTTCCGGGAGTGGGGATTTCCATCGGGTTAACCCGGTTGTTTTATCAGATTCAAGCGGCGGAGATTATTAAATTTAACAATGCCGCCACCTTAACGCAAGTTTTGGTGATTCCGATGGGCGTCGGGATTGAAGAAGCGATTAAGGTCGCCAACCGGCTTCGAGAAAGCGGGATAATCGCCGAATCATATTTCGAAGAGGCCAAGCTGGAAAAGAAGATTTCCTATGCTCATAAATTGGGTATTCCCTATGTGGTTTTTATCGGGGAAGATGAACTTAAAAAGGGTTTATTGTCACTGAAGACAATGGCCACCGGAGAACAATCCGCCTTGAATATCGAGGAAATTATCGAAAAGATAAACCATAACCTCCGTTAGGGTTTATCTTTGTGATGACGGCTGTTTCAAAGGCAGGGTGACAGTGAAAGTCGAGCCTTCGTCCGGTTTGCTCTTTACCGTAATATTACCGTTGTGCCTTTCCACGATTTTCTGACAGATCGATAACCCGACCCCGGTTCCATCGTATTCGTTTTTGCCGTGTAAACGCTGGAATACTCCGAAAATACGGCTGAGATATTGCTCGTCGATCCCGATGCCGTTGTCTTCAAAATTCAACTCCACCAATTCCCGGCGCCATTTGAGTTTATTATGTTCCGACTTTACAATACGGGCGGTGATTTTAACCAGCGGCGGAACCCCCGGACGGTGGAATTTTAAGCCGTTGGAGATCAAATTTTGAAACAATTGCCGCATTTGAGTAGGATCCGCTTCCAGTTCGGGCAGGTCGGATACTCGGACTGCGCCGCCGGTTTGTTCGATCCGCGTTTCGAGGTCGGAGATTACTTCCGCCGCTATCTTACTTAAATCCACTTTGGTAAACGGCTGGGCTTGGGTGGTAATTCTGGAGTATGCCAATAAATCGGTGATCAGGACTTGCATTCGGGTGGCGGCGTTTTGGATGCGGTTAAAATAATCAAGGGTTTGTTCACTAAGGATCTGTTCATTCTTGGCTTTGATCCGGTCGCTGAAGGCGATGATTTTTCGTAACGGTTCCTGTAAGTCATGGGAAGCTGCATAGGCGAAATTTTGCAATTCCTTATTTGTTTGGGTGAGTTTTTCGGTTTGCAGTAATAATTCTTCCTCGGCCCGTTTGCGTTCGGTGATGTCCTTGGCGGTAAAAACGATGTATTTTAGTTTGGCGTCGTTCGGATTCGCTTCTTTAAGAAATGAGATCACCGAAAAACTCAGCAGGACGGGCACTTTATCCTGGTTCTTTTTGAGAAAGGTTGTTTCGTAATTCTTATGACCGCCTTCGGCAATGAATTTGCTTAACCGGTCGCCTTTTAACGGGTTTTCCTCCGGGTTGGCGAAGATCAGATCAATGGAATTGCCGATTAGTTCGTTCGGCTCATAGCCAAGGAGTTCGCTGGCGGCATTATTGGTGGTTTTAATTTTTAAATTGGCGTCGATGACGATCAAAGAATCCATCATGCTGGAGATGATATTATCCATGTATTCTTTGGAAACGGTAGTTCGCTCCAGATCGGACGCCATTTTATTGAAGGAATGGGCCAACCGTCCGATTTCATCGTTGGAGTTGATATGTAAGTCAGGGGCTGAACTGAAACCGGTCTCCCCCAACTGCTGGGCGAATCGGTCCAGTTTCATCAGAGGCTTGGTCACCCAAAGAGAGAGGATGTAAGTTATTAAAAAGAACGAGCAGGCCAGGAAGATTAGGGATACAAGTATTGAAATAAAAATGAAGAGGTTGGTTTTTTGAGAGATCACTTCCGCCGGGAAACCAAGGGCCACCGCCCCTACATGCCGGCCGGTAGTGTTGAAAACCGGGATAACCGTACTGTAAAAGGTTTTTCCCTCTTCGGTGTAAGTAATGACTTTTTCGGCAACGCTCCGGATGGCTTCCCTCAACTGCGGAGTGGTGATGATGTTTTGATGCGGGGAAAGGTCGTTGCGGAATAAAATTTTGCCGTCGGGATCCGCCACCAAAGCGAAATCAAGCATCGGATATTTGGTGATTACTTCCTGACATTGTTTATCAAAACCCATGATGTCTTCCAAAGGAATCTCCAAACTCAACAAACGGTCCAATTGAAGTTTTAAACTCTCGCCGATGACCATCACTTCGGATTTGAGGGCAACGGTATACTCTTTGACGAAGATGGTGTTGGTTAACCACGTATTGATTCCGATGGTTAACAGCAATATCAGGAGCAAAATGTAGGAAATTTTACTACTCAGGTTGTTAAACATTGGTTCCTCCCGGTAATAGTTTTGACAACCTGTGAGCTTAACGGCAAAAGTTATATATTTTAAATCGGAAAAAAACGGATTAAGCTAAAGTATTACCTGACGGTTTTATTTTTTAAAAGCGATCAAGCGATGAAAAACCTTTGATTTTTGCCGGTTTGAAATCAGGCCCGAATTATTCGGCGCTAATGATCCGGCGGTATTGATCGGGTCGCCGGTCGCGGTAGATTCCCCAATAATCCCGGTAGTGGGCGATTTCCTCCAAATCCAGTTCGGCTTTGATGTATCCTTCCGTCGCGCTGTCCATTGCGGCGATGATCATTCCGATTTCATCGGTGATGAATGAAGAACCGTAAAAAGTTATCTGCGAAGCGCCGACGGTTTCGGTTCCGATTCGGTTGGAGGCCACCACCGGTATGATATTGGCCGCCGCGTGTCCTTGCATGCAAAGACGCCAATGGGCTCTTGAATCCACCTCCGGTTGTTGGGGTTCGGACCCGATGGCGGTGGGGTAAAACAGGATTTCCGCTCCCATTAAGGCCATGCAACGGGCGGCTTCCGTAAACCATTGATCCCAACAGATTCCCACACCGATCGCGGCATAACGGGTTTGCCAAACTTTAAGACCGGTGTCGCCCGGGGTAAAGTAGAACTTTTCCTCATAGCCCGGACCGTCCGGGATATGGGTTTTGCGGTAAATCCCCAGAATACCTCCGTCGGCGTCGATGACGGCGACCGAGTTATAATACTTCCCGTTGGGTTCGGTTTCAAAGAAGCTTAACGGTAAAACTATTTTAAGTTCCGCGGCTATTTTTTGAAAATGGCGGACCGCCTTGTTGTCGCTCAATTGAGAGGCCAGACCGAAATAAGTCGCGTCTTTAACTTGACAGAAGTAGGGGGTTTCGAACAATTCCTGAAGCAGAATGATTTGACAGCCGTCGGCGGCGGCGGCGCGGACCAGTTTTTCGGCTTTGGCGATATTTCCATCAATATCCCAGGAACAAGCCATTTGGGTGGCGGCGACAGTAACTTTACGCATCGAGATTCCTCCTGAAAAAGAGCGATAGAAATTATGGTTCAGAAAAGACGATTACGAGTACCGCTGCCGCGGGTTGAAACCCAATGTCATGGGGTTAATGATACAGATTTTGGAACCAAATCTGATTTCTCTTTCGTCAACCGGAGCGTAAACGCTCCGGCTACAAGATGTAAGGGCCTCCGGCCCTATTTTGGGATATCATAAATCGTCAAAAAACGATCACGGCTGTTTTACCCAGCCCAAAGGGCTTCCATCTTGTAGCCGGATGGCTTTAGCCTCCGGTCGGCATTCATTAAAACCAAATTTTACCACGATCGACTGATGACATTGGGTTAAACCCACGGCTAAATGTAAAATGCATTCCAAAGCCCGGTTTCACCGGGCTCCGTGACGCTTCGAAGCCGAATAGCGAAGGGTAGCCGATCCCGGATGGGATTTAGAATGTTTTTATATGGCCAGCCGTGTGGTAACCACGGCGGGGATCGCTCGCTTTCCCTATTTTCATCTTTTAACGCGCCGGGGTGGGCGTTACCTATATCTTGGGTGCGCAGGTGCTCACTTCGAAATTTAGACCTTAAACTTCGAGTATAAGACTTTGTAGTTTAGATTTTTAACTTTTAATTTTTCACTTTTCACTTTTATTTGCGGGCATTTGTTGGGTTAAACAGTGGACGTTGCCGCCGCCCCTGGCGATGATTAGTCCGTCGACGGTTATGATTTTTCGATCCGGAAAAGTTTCCCGCAAAATCGAACAGGCGGCTCGATCGGTCTGCGGATTGCCGAAAACCGGCATGATGATCCCGGAATTGACAAAGTAAAAATTAAGATAGCTTAAGGTTAATCTCTGATCCGCATAGTAGGCGGCCGGAGGTTGTTCGATTTCGATGATTCGCAAGCGGCGGCCTTTGGCGTCCGTCGCTTTTCGTAGGATTTCCAAATTCTCTCGGGAGATTTCATAATTGGGATCCCGGCGGTCGCTGCAAACTTGAACAAGCGCCACGCCCGGAGCGGCGAAACAAGCCACGTTGTCGATATGGCCGTCGGTATCGTCGCCGCGCCATCCCCGTTTCAGCCAGATGATTTTGGCGACATTTAAATAAGCCTTTAAATAGGCTTCGATCTCCGCGCGTTGGAGGCCCGGATTGCGGTTCGGATTAAGCAGGCATTCTTCGGTGGTTAACAAAGTGCCTTCGCCGTCGACATGAAATGAACCGCCTTCCATGACCAGGGGGGCGTTGAAACAAGGGATGCGTAACAGTTCCAGCAGGCGGGGGGCGACCAGATTATCCAGTTGTGAAGGGTATTTGCCGCCCCAAGCGTTGAAAATCCAATTGACCCCGGCTAATTTCCCCTCTTTGTTCACGAGGAAGGTGGGACCGTTATCCCGCATCCAGGAGTCGTTATGTTCGATGGGAATGATTTCAATTTCGGGGCCGCAAAACCCGGCGGCTTCCTCGCTGAGGTGAGGATTGGCCAACACGGTCACCGGCTCGAAGCGGGCAATGGCTTTGACTATCGCGGCGAATGCCGGTAAAATATGTTCGAACGGTTCCGGCCATCCGGCTTCTTTGACCGGCCACTCCATAAAAGTGCGCTGGTGTTCGGCCCATTCGGGAGGCATGTAAAAACCGAGTTCGGCAGGGGTCAATCGATCCACCTCTGATTATATTAAACGCAATTGTCGATATTTAAACATAAATAACCGGAGCAGACAATGGCGGCGCAGGTTGCCTTAAAACCGGGAACCACCGCTTTACTTTTTCGATCGTTTTGCGGCCAATTCCCGGATATAGGTCTGATCGGCGCTGTTAAGACGGGCAATTACCTCGTTTAGCGCTTGGACGGTTTCGGTGAAGCCGTCTTCCGCCATTTTGTCGCGGATCAAACCCAATCTGATCACCATTTTATTAAATTCATCCCTAAAAATGGCCATTTTGAACTCCTTGAATTAGAGTTTAGGCTTTAAGCCTGTAAGGATTTTGATGATTCGGTTTTCAGAGATCGCATCAAAGATATTGTTTCCGGATCGTTCGTTCCGATAATCATTGCAAATCTTCCGACAATAATTTGATCGGCTAAGATCGATAAATGTTTTACAGCTAACGACGAAATTATGGTATAATTTTTGGAGCGGTGAACAAATAATCCTAATTCTCATTATACTGGAGGAAGCCGAAGAGTTGAATAATCTGATAATACCATCCAACTACCAACCGAAGCTTGATTTACGCGAAACGGAAGTAGCGATCAAGAAAGTTAAAGACTTTTTCGAAGCCGGGTTGGCCCGGGAGTTGAATCTGATCCGTGTCTCCGCGCCGCTCTTCGTTAGACCGGAGACCGGTTTAAACGACAATTTGAACGGCGTGGAACGGCCCGTCGGGTTCGACGTTAAAGCCGTCGACGGCGCCGAATGCGAAATTGTCCAATCCTTGGCTAAATGGAAGCGAATGGCTTTGAAAAAGTATGATTTTAATCCCGGGGAAGGCTTATATACGGATATGAACGCAATCCGGCGGGATGAGGATTTGGATAATCTCCATTCCCTTTACGTTGATCAGTGGGATTGGGAAAAAATAATCACCAAAGAAGAGCGAACCGTTGCTACTTTGAAACAAACCGTGAACCAAATCTATAAAGTATTCTTGCAAACCGAAGCATACATCGGCCAATTATTCCCGGCTTTAACCGGAACGCTGCCGCCGGAAGTTCATTTCATCAGCTCCCAGGAATTAGAGGACCGCTATCCGGAGATGAGTCCCAAGGAACGGGAAGATGCGATTGCCAAGGAAAAAGGGGCCGTGTTCGTGATCGGAATCGGGAAAACTCTGCGTTCCGGGATGAAACATGATGGAAGGGCGCCGGATTATGACGACTGGGAGTTGAACGGGGATCTCATTCTTTGGTATCCGCTCCTCGGGCAAGCTATGGAAGTCTCTTCGATGGGAATTCGCGTCGATGAGAATACCTTAATCAATCAATTGAAGCAAGCCGGTTGTGAAGAAAGGCTTAACTTGGAGTTTCATCGTGATTTGGCTTCCGGTAAGTTGCCTTATACCATCGGGGGGGGAATCGGGCAATCCCGGATTTGCATGTTCTTTTTGAAAAAAGCTCATATTGGCGAAGTACAGGTTTCGGTTTGGCCGGAAACAATGATTGAAGATTGCCGAAAGGCGCGGATAGTCTTATTATAAGTCGGATTATCAAAATATAAGGAGCGCAACGAGTCATGGAGTATATTGCCGTAAAAGAACTTTTTAAAAACACAAGCAGTTATTTAAATCAAACCGTTAAAATCGCCGGTTGGGTCAGAACGGTCCGCGACCAAAAAAAATTCGGATTTATCGAACTGAACGACGGAAGCTACTTTAGAAGCATTCAGGTGGTAATCGAAGAGAGTCTGCCTAGTTTCGACGAATTGGTGAAATTGCCGGAGGGATCGGCCTTAATAGTTGAGGGAGATTTGGTGGAATCGCCCGGAACTAAGCAACCGTTTGAAATCAAAGCCAAGAAGGTATTGATTGAGGGGAAATCTACTCCGGATTATCCTTTGCAGAAAAAACGGCACTCCTTTGAGTATTTGAGGACCATCGCCCACCTTCGGCCGAGAACCAATACCTTTGCCGCGGTTTTCCGGGTCCGATCCTTGGCGGCTTACGCGATTCATAAGTTTTTCCAGGAACGCGGCTTTGTCTATGTTCATACTCCGATTATTACCGGAAGCGATTGTGAAGGCGCCGGGGCGATGTTCAGGGTCAGCGCCATCGATCCCGGAAATCCGCCTCGCGATCAAGAGGGCAGGGTCGATTTCTCCCAAGATTTTTTCGGCAGGGAAACTAATCTGACCGTCAGCGGCCAACTGGAAGCCGAAGCTTACGCCATGGCCTTTCGTAATGTATATACCTTCGGCCCGACATTTAGGGCGGAAAATTCAAACACTCCCAGACATGCGGCGGAGTTTTGGATGATCGAGCCGGAGATGGCTTTCGCCGATCTTGAGGATGACATGCGGTTGGCTGAGGAGATGCTTAAGTATTTGATCAATGATGTCCTGGAGCAAGCCCCGGAGGAGATGGAGTTTTTCAACAATTATATCGACAACGGCTTGTTGGAACGCTTGAAACAGATCGTTGCTTCCGAGTTTGCCCAGGTGAGTTACACCGAAGCGATCGAACTTTTAAAGAAAGCGGACGCGAGTTTTGAATATCCGGTGGATTGGGGAAAGGATCTCCAGACCGAACATGAGCGGTATTTAACGGAGAAGATTTTTAAGAAACCGGTCTTTGTAACGGACTATCCTAAAGAGATCAAAGCCTTTTATATGCGTTTAAACGACGATAACCGGACGGTGGCCGCCATGGATCTCTTGGTCCCCGGAGTCGGAGAAATCATCGGCGGGAGTCAGCGTGAGGAACGGCTGGATGTGTTGGAGCGGCGTCTTGAAGAAATGGGCCTTAAAAAAGAGGATTATTGGTGGTACCTTGAACTCCGCAAGTACGGCGGGACCAAGCATGCCGGATTTGGCTTGGGATTCGAACGGGCGATCATGTATCTTACCGGAATGGGGAATATCCGGGATGTAATCGCTTTCCCAAGAACGGTCCGCTCGGCGGAGTTTTAAGTGAAAAAACCCGCTTGACGGCGTTATTCAAATTGAAAAAGGAAGGAAACTTCCAGGTAAACATTTGGTTAATGGTCTTGCGCCACCCTTGTCAGGGTGGTATACTTTATATAGAGATTGTGAAAATAAGAACAAATAGAACGACCTTCTTTTTTAAAGTGAAAATTTGTTCATTTTTTCACAAATTTTTAACAGAGATTGTGAAATAAATCACAAATGTTAATTTTACGTAAACAAAATTAAAACATTTAGGAAGGAGAACAGGCGATGGCTGGTTCGGCATTGGCGCGAAAAGATTTTACAAGTGTCTCTCCGTGTCGTAGTTTTGAAAAGGTTAATGAAATAATTGAGCGGCATGGGAAAAACCAAGCGGCTTTAATCCCCATTTTACAAGAGGTTCAAGAAGTATATCGATATTTACCCGAAGAGATTTTGACTTACGTGGCGACAGCCCTTAATTTGGCTCCGGCTACGGTTTACGGGGTGGCGACCTTTTACGCCCAGTTTTCCTTGGAGCCCAAGGGTAAATATGTGATTAAAGTCTGCGACGGAACCGCCTGTCATGTCCGTGGTTCCAACCCCGTCAGAGATCAGATTCGGAAACGGGTCGGGTTGAAAGGCGAGAAACGGACCACTTCCGATCTGCGGTTCACGGTGGAGACCGTTTCTTGTTTGGGCGCTTGCGGATTGGCGCCGGTGGTGATGATTAACGATCAGATTTACGGCCAGATGACCCCGGAAGCCATCGATATCATAATCGATCAAATATTGGCGGAAGAAGGTGAGCATGGTGATCAGGTCCGGAAGTGAATTGGAGGAACAGCGTAAACAATGGAGCAAAATATATCTGAACGAACAGAGCAGGATCTTGGTCTGTGCCGGAACCGGATGCGTCGCCAACGGCTCTCTTGAAATTTATGAAGCGTTAATCAAAGAACTAGCGGCCAAAGGTTCTTATCTGCCGGTGGAATTGATGATGGAGGATGGCCCCGAGTCCGGCGGCGCCACGGTTGTGAAAAGCGGTTGCCATGGTTTCTGCGAGATGGGGCCTTTGGTCCGGTTGGAGCCGTCGGGGGTTCTTTATACCAAAGTTAAACCGGCGGACGTACCGGAGATCGTGGCGGCCTTATTGAATGACGAAAGCCCGGTTGAACGGCTGCTTTATCGGCATCCGGCGACCGGCGAAGTTTTTGACCGGGAGAGCAGTATTCCCTTTTATAGCAAACAGCAGCGTAACGCGTTGGAAAATTGCGGCTCAATCGATCCGGTGGAGATTCGCGAGTACATCGCCAAAAACGGCTATGCGGCCTTAAAAAAGGCTCTAACGATGAAACCGGAAGAGATCTGTAAAGAAATTTCCGATTCCGGCCTTCGGGGCCGGGGGGGCGGCGGTTTCCCCACCGGGAAGAAGTGGGAGTTTACCCGTATCGCCGCCGGAGACAAAAAGTATGTAGTTTGTAACGGCGACGAAGGCGACCCGGGAGCATTCATGGACCGGAGCGTCATGGAGGGCGATCCCTATAAACTGATCGAGGGAATGACCATTGCCGGATATGCGATCGGGGCCGATGAGGGATATATTTATGTCCGGGCCGAATATCCTTTGGCTGTGGATAGGCTGAAGCAGGCGATTAAAACCGCTACAGAATACGGTTTGCTCGGCGAAGACATTTTAGGAACCGGATTTAATTTTCGAATTAAGATTAAAGAAGGAGCGGGGGCTTTTGTTTGCGGGGAAGAGACCGCCTTGTTGGCTTCCATTGAGGGCCGACGGGGCATGCCCCGGCCTAAGCCGCCGTTTCCCGCTCAATCCGGATTGTGGGGTAAGCCGACCTTAATCAATAACGTCGAAACGTTGGCCAATATCCCGAAGGTCATTCTTAAAGGAGCCGCCTGGTTTAAAAGCGTTGGAACGCCTAACAGCCCCGGCACCAAGACCTTCGCTCTCACCGGTCAGGTGGCCAATACCGGCTTGATTGAAGTGCCGATGGGGACCACTCTCCGGGAGATCGTCTTCGAGATCGGCGGCGGAGTCCGGGGCGGTAAAGAGTTTAAAGCGGTCCAAATCGGCGGTCCCTCGGGCGGTTGTTTAACCAAGGACCATCTTGATCTGCCGCTTGATTTTGATTCGTTATTGTCCGCGGGGGCAATGGTCGGATCCGGCGGTCTGGTGGTCATGGATGAAAACACCTGTATGGTTGAAGTGGCGCGCTTCTTCATGAATTTCACCCAAAACGAGTCTTGCGGCAAATGCGTGCCCTGCCGTGAAGGCACCAAGCGCTTGTTGGAGATTTTGCAACGGGCGGTAGACGGCGAGGGTAAACCGGAAGACATCGAAGTATTGGAAGACTTGGCGCTGGCGATTAAGGACGGTTCGCTTTGCGGTCTCGGCAAGACCGCGCCCAACCCGGTGTTGACCATGTTGAAGTATTTTCGAGAGGAGTATTTGGCGCATATTATCTATAAACGTTGTCCGGCCGGAGTTTGTAAGGGGCTGACCGGCTATAACATTGACCCGGATATCTGTAAAGGTTGTACCAAATGCAGCCGGGTTTGTCCGGTTGGAGCCATCTCCGGTAAAGTAAAAGAGCCGTTTGTAATCGACCAAGACAAATGCGTCAAATGCGGCGCTTGTATCGGGGCTTGCCCGTTCGGGGCGATTAAGGAGGGTTCAAGATGAACGATGATAATCTTATTTATATTGATAATCAGCCGGTAGCGATTAACGGTGAAAAGAATTTGTTGCAATTAATCAGAAATACCGGGGTTGATCTGCCGACCTTCTGCTACCATTCGGAACTGAGCGTTTACGGAGCTTGCCGAATGTGCGTTGTGGAGATTGAAGGACAGGGGATAGTCGCTTCCTGTTCGATCCCTCCGCAACCGGGAAGCAGAGTTTTAACGAATAGCCCCAGGGTTCAACGGGTACGCCGGACTGTGTTGGAGCTTTTACTGGCCAACCATGAGCGGGATTGCACTACTTGCGAGAAAAACGGTCATTGTAAGTTACAAGAACTGGCCAACCGTTTCGGCATCCGGAAGGTGCGTTTTGGAGAACGGGATGTGAAGTTGCCGATCGATGATTCCGGAAGCTCGATCGTTCGGGATCCCAATAAGTGTATTCTTTGCGGCGACTGTGTCCGGATGTGCTCCGAGGTCCAGGGGATTGGAATTTTGGACTTTAGCAACCGGGGCTCTCAGGTACGGGTAACTCCGGCCTTCAACAAAAAAATCGCCGAAGTTGATTGCGTCGGCTGCGGCCAATGCACGGCGGTCTGTCCAACCGGAGCATTGGTAGTTAAAAAGGAAACCGATAAAGCTTGGGCGGCCTTGCATAACCCGAATCTTTTGGTGGTCGCTCAGGTGGCGCCGGCGGTCCGGGTCGCTTTGGGAGAGGAGTTCGGGCTTCCCGCCGGACAGATCGTAACCGGTAAAGTAGTGGCGGCTTTGAAACGTTTAGGCTTTGACAAGGTGTTTGATACTTGTTTGGCAGCAGATCTGACTATATTGGAGGAGACCCAAGAGTTCATCGAACGTCTGGAACGGAAGGGACGGTTGCCGTTGTTCACTTCCTGTTGTCCGGCATGGGTCAAATATGCCGAATACAATGAACCGGGGCTTCTCGATCAACTGTCGTCCTGCCGTTCGCCGCAACAGATGTTCGGCTCGTTGGTTAAAAAGTATTGGGCCAAATCCCTTTCAAAGAAACCGGAGGAGATCTTCGTGGTCTCGATCATGCCTTGCACCGCGAAGAAGTTTGAAGCGGCCCGGCCGGAATTCTCCGAGAACAAGGCGCGGGATGTCGATTTGGTTTTAACCACCCAAGAATTGGCGCAGATGATTCGGGAGTTTGGGTTGGACTTTGCCGATTTGGATGCAGAATCTTTCGATATGCCGCTCGGTTTTACCACCGGCGCCGGGGTTATTTTCGGGGCCAGCGGCGGCGTGGTCGAAGCCGTCTTGCGTAATGCTTACGAGATTTTAAGCGGCGAAACTTTGGAGCAGGTCAATTTTGAAGCGGTCAGAGGTTTCAAAGATTTGAAAGAGACTTCGGTTGCCGTCAAAGGCCGTGAAGTTAAAGTCGGAGTAGTCCACGGCCTCGGAAATGTGAAACGGTTATTACAAGACATTAAAGCCGGCAAGGCCGAATACGACCTGATTGAGGTGATGGCTTGCCCCGGCGGTTGCATCGGCGGTGCCGGCCAACCGATAGCCGGCACGGAGACTAAGCAGGTTAGGGGACGGGCTATTTATAAAGCCGATAAATTGTCGCAACTTCGAAAGTCGCAGGATAATCCGATTGTGGCGCAGTTGTACCGGAATTGGCTGGAGAAACCCGGCAGCGAACAAGCCCACCGTAATTTGCATACCAAATACCGGACCAGGGCCAAAATCAGCGGCGAAGAGATCGAGCTGTTAACCGGCCGGGAAGAAAACAAAGTCGATATCGAGGTTTGTGTTGGGGCTTGTTGTTATCAAAAGGGTTCCTACGATACCTTGAGGGAGTTTATGAAGCAAGCGGAACAACTGAACTTGAGCGAACAGGTTAATCTCCACGCCACATTCTGCATGGAAGGATGTCAGCATAGCCCTTCGGTAAAGATCGACGGGGAAATGTTGGAGGAGATTTCCCCCGATAAGGTGGAATCCCTCTTGAAAACGAAGGTTTTAAGTCGAGTCAGACGGGGGAAATTAAGAGTTGTTTAAAAAAAGGTTAAGGTTGGCCGAGAAGGCCAACCTTTTTAATATTTTTAATATAAATTAATATAAGCGATTTTCATAATTACCTCTAGTAAGATTTTGACACAATATATGGTGCCCAACCCGGATTAGTCTATCAATATATTG
>JAAYHS010000056.1 GCA_012735315.1 Bacillota bacterium
CGCTGACACACCGGAATCCTTGTTATTTCCTAAAAATAGACGGTGCAAAAGATCTTGATCTACGGTAATCTGGTATTGCGCCATTTAAATTCCTCCTCTCAGAATTTTGGTTTGTCCAACCTCTATTCTAACTGAGGAATTTGTTATGGCTCCCCTTTTTTTTAAAAAACCATTTTTACACCATTATACGGACTCAACTATCCGGTGCTTATACTATCAGTAGGTAAATACAGATTATATGTTTCAGAACAATTACTATCATCAGAATATGGGCCTGATAATTTAAAGTCGTACATCATAGTATTCGTATTCAACTCGTAATATTTAATTGTTAGATTTACATCACCATAATCATATTCATAATCTTCATCATCATAGTATTCCCCACCGTTAACTTTAACCGTATAAGTGGCTCCTTTTAGTCCCGGAAACGAGTCTGCATATAGATTTCCAATATTTCTATCACGATGATGAATTTGACCGTTAGGTCCGGATATTATGATATATCCATCATCTTCAAAATCTGTTGTATACGAATATTGGACTTGTGTATCTTGGGATAATGTAAAAGTTTTGGTAACAGTATTGCCTCTTGTACTTCTTAAATTATATATTATTGCACTTGGGGTTGATTCCCCGTGAACTATGCATTCATTACTAAAAACAACCAACATTATACTTAACATAAAGAATATTCGTTTAAATCTGATCATCACCTATTTACCTCGCTTTCAAACTAATACTTCACCTTTGTCGAATTTCCCCGGATTTTACCGATCAAAAAACCAGCCCCGTCCTGCGTAACCGAGTCTGGCCACCTAAATCAAATATTAATTTCAACACAACCCCAAACAACCCAATATTCACCGCCAAAGGTACATAACAATTACCCAAATTGTATTGTCTTTTTCTCCTTTTTCATGAAAACTCCTTCAAATATTTTCAAAAAATTTTAATTTTCGGTTAAGCAGGTATTCTCTTATCAACCAACCAAAAAATAAAACCCGGAGAAAAATGCTTCTCCGAGTCTCCGCGTCGTCTTGGCTAATCTATTTTACTATTACTCAACCTCCCTATCCACACCCCAACCCAAGCGATCCCCGCCGCCCATCCGGCCAACACATCGCTGGCATAATGCACTCCAAGATAGACCCGGCTAAATCCAACCAACAGCGGCAAACAACCCAAGCCTACCGCCCAAAACCTCCGTCCCGGCATCCCTTTATTCCGGGACGCCCAATAAGACAAAAAACCATAAAACACCGTAGCCATCAAAGTATGGCCGCTCGGAAAACTAAAACTGCTTGCAGTTCCCAACCAAGGCAGCGGCGGCCGCTCCCTGCCGAAGACCGTCTTCAATAGTTGCATCAAAATAATCCCGGTAACATTATTCAAATTAAACAGCAATAAATCTCTCCCGTTGAACCGCACCCAAATCCCAACCCCGGTAATCACCAATCCGGCGCTAACAAGGAAAACAACCGATCCCAAGCCGGTAACGGCCCTAATCCCCACCGTCAACCATTCGCGGCGAACAGCCGCC
>JAAYHS010000057.1 GCA_012735315.1 Bacillota bacterium
ATGGCGGGATTCGCTAAAATATAATCAATTTTAAATCAGACCCTTTTTAAATCGGCCGTTTGATATTTGTAAATAAGATTCTGCTTTATTCCAGATTTATTTCATTCCTCTATTTATTATCCTAATTATACAGGCGTTGTGAATCTACGTCAATTGATTTGCATTAGCGCTCAAACGCCGGGAACTATCCCCGGCGCCAACGTACGCCTTTAGGCGTATCCTCAATCAATATCCCCTTGCTTCTCAATTCATCCCGGATCTGATCGGCCAAAGCCCAGTTTTTCTCTTTTTTGGCCTCGTTCCTACGGGAGATCAAGGCCTCAATCGCAGCTTCATCAAGCGCAGCTTCACTTTGATCTTCTCCAAACAAACCCAATACTTCTCCGCCCAAGGTCATCAAAGTTGAGTGGGCTTCCTTGATTAAATCTTTGGCGGCCGGAGTCAACCGGAAATCTTTGTCCTGGGTCCAACGGTTAATCTCCCGCACCAAATCATATAGACCGGCCAATGCTTGCGGGGTATTGAAATCATCCTCCATTCCGGCGATAAAATCTTCCTTGGTTTGAATGATTATTTTTTGAATCCGATCCAAGGATAGATCATCGGCGGATACCGGCTCCGCTTTTAATAAATACTCCCAATTGAATAAGGCGTTTTCCAACCGCTCCAAACCGCGGGCTGCGGCGGTCAATTCCGCTTCCCCGAAACTGATCGGATTCCGGTAATGGGTTCCGATCAGCCAAAAACGCGTTACTTTCGCCGTAAATCTATCGATTACCTCCCGGATGGTTGAAAAATTGCCGACCGATTTTCCCATTCTTTCGCCGCTAACCGTTACAAAAGCGTTATGAAGCCAATACCTGGCGAAACCGCCGCCCAGATAAGCCTCGGATTGAGCGATCTCATTCTCATGGTGCGGAAAAACCAAATCCTCGCCGCCGCCGTGCATATCGAAATTGGCCCCCAAATACTTGAGGGACATCGCCGAACATTCAATATGCCACCCGGGTCGTCCCGGTCCCCAGGGGGAGTCCCAGAAAATCTCGCCCGGCTTGGCCGCCTTCCAAAGGGCGAAATCCATCGGGTCTTTTTTGGACTCATTCACTTCCACTCTGGCCCCGGCTTCCATTTCTTCGAGGTTGCGTCCGGACAGTTTCCCGTAATCTTTGAATTTGGCCACTTCATAATAGACATCCCCATTTACAACGTAGGCATGGCCTTTTTCCACCAACGCCCGGATCATTTCGATGATCTCCGGAATATGCTCCGAAACCTTGGGGTATTTGTCGGCGGGTAACACTCGCAACCGTTTAAGATCTTCGAGGTAAATCCGGGAGTATTCTTCAGCCAGCCGGAGCGGGTCTTTCCCGGTCTCTTTGGCGCGGTTGATAATTTTATCGTCGACGTCGGTAAAGTTCTGGATATAAGTAACCCGGTAGCCGCGGAATTTTAAAAACCGCCGGACACAGTCCCAAAAAACCGCCGGGCGCGAGTTTCCGATATGAGCGTAATCATACGGAGTGATCCCGCAAACATAAATGGCGACCTTTCCCTCCTCCCTGGGGACAAACTCCTCTTTGGTTCCGGTTAAAGTATTATATACCTTAATCATCACAACGCCTCCCGCCTTCCAACTCTTTAACCCTGTCTTCCAGTTCATTGATTTTTCGCCGCAGACCATCAATCATATCGGCAACCGGGTCCGGAATCCGGTTATACGCCGAATCCGCTCCGGTTTTAAATATTCAGACAACGTCGCTCACCTCCGTGGCGAATACACTCAAGCATAACCCGCAAGGATTGAAAGCCCGTATCTTAAGTCCAACCCATACCCGCCCATTTCTCCTTAAAAAATCAAAAACCCCGTCTCTTTCAGAGACGAGGGTATCATCCTCGCGGTTCCACTCTGGTTAGGCCGAAACCTCACTCATACAGCTTTAACGGGCTGCCCGGGTCAAACTACTCAAACTTCGTCCAACCGCTCCGGGGGGCATCGATCCGTAATCCCGTAGGCGGTCACAGCAGCCCCGCCCTCTCTGAAACGGTTTTACGCACCCGGTCCCCGTCATCGCTTTCTCAATTTTGATACCATTATACTAAGATTATCGTTTCCAGTCAACCGGACAAAAGGCATTAACCGCCGATTGAAAAAATCCTGCCTACAAATGAAAACAACTGATCCACTAAAGACCTGATAAACGAGAGCAATCTCTCAAAAAACGATTTCGGCTCTTCCGGGGGGATCTCTTCCTCGGGGGCCTCCCGAAAATGTTTCAATTGCTTACGCAGAACATCCGGGTCCGGATTTAATCCCTTTATTTTTAACAATAATTCCGCTACGTCCTGTTTTTGGGTTTCCGTTACCGACAGGTCCTGCTCCCGGGCGGCCCGTTCCACCAGCTTGACGACGGCGGCGCGGTCGGTTGCTTCTTCCTGAACAACCCGTTCCTTGGCTCTCTCCAACAACGTCGCCGCCCGTTCCTTGCCGATTTCCTCGCCGAGTTTAGCGGTTTTAACCAACTCTTCGCCGGCAATCTTTTTCGCGTCCTCATTCAAGGCGCTCCCGGTCAATTCCTCAAATGACTTGAATATTCCGGCTAAGACGGCCGTCCCCGGGATCAACGCCGGAGCGGCGACGACTACCTTAACGTCTTTGACGACGGCCGTGACCAATGCGTTGGCGATCATATGCGGCGTCACCAGGCTGAGGTTTTTGGTCTCGATTTCCAACCCCAGTCCCGGCGCTTGCTTTTCGAGATAGACCGCTGAAACCGCTTTGGTCCCGATCTCCGCCTCCGGCGACAGCCCCTTTAATAACCGCCACTCTTCTTCATTGGTGACCGTTAAGGTCTTAATCTCATGAAGTTCAATATTGGCCGGCAGCGGAAAATCCTTGGCCACCGATTGCCTTTCCGCGGGTTTTAGATCCTTCCCGTAAGAGATAATCTGCCGTTGTTGCGCTTGGGCAATGGTTGCGCCGGTAAAAAGGAGCCAAATAAGAAACCACAATGCTTTTTTCAAGGGTATCCCGCCTCTCCGAAGAATTCGAATTGACTCCGGTATTTAGGATACCCTTAATGCGTTTAACCATTCTTAACCGGGGAAATATCCGGTTTCACAAACTCTTTCTTTCGTATCCGATAGTCCCGTTCTCTACAAAAAACCGGAAATAATTTTGGCTGCCGACAAAATCCGGAATATTCACATAACGGGTCCCACCGACTTCCTTGTCGTAATAATCGTGGGAATGCCCCATCAACACATAATTCACGCCGGTCTTTCGAAAGAGATCAACTAAATAATAAGCCTCCTCGATATCGGTATACTGTTGGATGGTGGTGACTTCCGGGCTGAAAAGCTCAAAGTGGGTAAAAACGACGCACAACGGTTCCGTCTTGGCTTTCAAGACCCCTTCCAACCAATTCTTTTGTTTCCGCCCCAGCGTGCCGTTGGCGGAGTCGAAACAAACGAACCGCACCGGACCGGCTTTAAAGGTATAACAAGATTTGCCGAGGATCTCCTTATAATTGCTCCAACCGTCAAAGTAAAGATCGTGATTGCCGATGGCCGTATATACCGGGAGAGCGGGCTCCTTCGCGAAAACATCCCGAAAAGCCCTGAAGTCTTCGGCCGCCCCGCTTTGGGAGATATCGCCGCAAGCCACGACGAATTCATCTTTACTCCCGCCGGCAATATCTTGATCGATCCGTTCTTTTAAAGCCGCCAGTTTGGAGGCGTCGCCGTGGTAAACATGGGTATCGGCGATTACGATAAAGGAAAAGTCTTCATCAATCGCAATTTTCAGGTCATCTTTTTTCGCCAAACTCAAACTATCCTCGAACCGCTTGTCCACATCGCTCGAGCTCACCAATCCTTTGGGGTCAGCGTTACAGGAAGCCAAATAAAAAGCTGCTATAATAATTAGTAAGATCCGCAGCAACCGTTTCATAGCTGAACCTCAAATCCGGCATGAAGGGTTGTCTTGTAATAAACGGCGCTCAAAGCGATGCTCCCTGATTGCCAGAGACCCAGATTGCCGTAAATTTTTGCCTGCCGGTTAATCCGGTAGGAGCCATTGATAAAAATCGCGTAGGCTCCCAGGTTGCCGGCGTAAAACTCATGATTGTTTTTGAACTCGATCGCCAGCGCGTACCGTTCGTCCCGCAGCGGGATATTCCAACCCAAACGGTAGTAAAGAATGATTTCGGAAACATCGCCGTTATAATCGAAAATATTCCACAGCCGGTCGGCATCGCCGTGGGTATACCGGTAGTTCAAGCCGATATCGACTTCATAATCGGTATTCCGCCAATTCAAAAAAGGAATTATCGAATTGGCCGCGATACCATACTGGGCGTATTGCATGCCGAGTAATTTAAGCCGCGCGCTATATTGGGAATCTTTAAGGTTGTCATAGCCCAGTTCCAGAAAGGCGCCGTTGATATAACCGGTCTTGCCGTTGTAGGACAACCCCGTTTGCAGCCGGTAATGGCTGTCGTATTCCAGTCGATATATCCCTCTAAGTTCCCAGCGTTCGCCCAAGGTGCGGTTGTTTTCATACCCGGTTCCGAGGTTGAATTGGTGGTTGATTTCAGGAGGAGAGGCCGCGGTCCCTTCAGCTCGGACCGGGGCCGCGCAATAAAAAATCGCCGCTAAACAAATTAAAACGCTAAGAAATATCCGTCCGGTAGTGTCATTTATGTAATAATCCAAATTTACGCCTCCGGTGTATTTATGATTAAAACGCTCCATAAAACCTTCCTTATTTTGTAATGATTCTTTGTTTATCGGCCTTTTCCTGTTTTGTAATTGATATTTAACTGATATTAAATTTTGTTAACGTAATTTACTAGTAATCACTTGAAAAATGATCCTTAATAGTATATAATTACATTTCGGATTTCCAATATTTGCTGTAAGTGAGGCGATTAAAAGGAGGTAATTAAACATGAAAAAGATATTGTTTTTGATTGTAGTAAGTTGTTTAATACTTGGTTTTTCAACTACAACCATGGCGGAAACCACAATTTATTTAGACGTCTGGGGAGGTGGTAATTACAAATTTGATAGTCATTATCGTGACGAATGGTATGTAAACGACAATCTTCTAAGCATTAACACCGGTACAGCAGAGGTGGACGATGAACTTTCCGGTTATACCATAGGTTTCGAATCAAAATTTAATAAAATTAAAGTTGGGGTCGAATATGGAATTATTAATTCTGATGTCTTTATAAAATATGACGGAATAAAAGATCAAAACAAGACCGATTTTGATTTTATTTTTGCTAAAGCTAAAGGCGGCTATCAAGTAATTGATACTGAAATGTTTGAATTAGCTATTATCGCTGAAGTTCTCGATATTAACGGCGAATATAATATTGATAATCTCAATAAAGAAGTCATGAATATTGGCGGAAATATGATGGGATTGGATTTTAATATTAATTTTTCAGAATACATCTCATTACAAGGAACATTAGCATCTTCTTTATTAGGTGCAAATGTTTATTCGTATGAAAAAGATCCGTCTGTTACTGAATATATCATAAAACTCAATTATTTCATAACTGATAATTGGGCGTTAGCTTTGGGTTACCGTTCATATCAATTTTCCGCTTCAAGATCTGAGATCGAATTTGGAGGAACAACAGATAAATATATTTTTAATGCCGAAATGGAAGGAAGTCTTAGCGGATATACTCTTGGTGTAGCTTATAGATTTTAAGTGTATTAAAACAAATCCCGAAGCATCCGATTATACATTAGGCTGCTCATGGGCTAAAGGTGAACTTAGCTTCACATTCTCCGGATTATCAGATTGCCAAATCAGAGGGTTAGCATGTTCGATTTTTTTCTAATTTGTCCCACAAATAAATCTTAATTTAATATTAAATCACCAAAAAACTTGACCGGCCAATCATGAGTTTTACACATATTCCTCTACTTTGTTTGATTTAATTTATTTGTAAATACTTGAAATATTATCCTTTTTAGTTTATAATCAATAAAAGACTTCCAAATATTTTCTATATATTTTTTATACAAGGAGAATAAAATGAATCGATTATTATTTATATCTTTTTTCTTAATCATAGGAATTTCCTTATTGGCCGGATGCGGCGGTGGAAGTGGCGGCGGTAATATTCAACCTCCAACAACACAACCTCCATCAACAATACTAGAGCAAATTAACCAATTATTAGACAATTTTGAAACCGCACATAAAACTACTGATATTTCTCTGTTTAAATCATGTGTAACTGACCCTTTTACTTTCTATGATGATACCTTATATCATAAAGATTTTCCAACAGAAATGGACACATGTATAACGTTTAAATACGCAAATCGACAAATTCAAATAATTAACCCTAATAAAGTAACTGTAACTGCTGTAAGTGTATATAAAGAAGATGATAATGATTATATTGAATCATATGATAAGGAACTTCTTGAAATAGTTAAGGATAATGACCAATGGAAAATAACAAAAATAAGCGGCCTACCAGTTACACCAGATCCTCAAAAAGAAGCCGAACTTAATCAATTATTCGACAGTATAGAAGAAGGAATGTTGTTTGAAAAAGACCTTAATAAAGTTTCAAATTGTGTCGAATACCCTTTTAGTCAATACGATAGGGATAATGGACATGAAGATATTTTTCATAGTCAACAAGATTTACAAAATTATCTAAAAGACTTAACTTATGAAATATTCGATATCGAAATAAATGATTACTATTATATTGGCCCAATTGATTCCGAATACATAGCTATAATAAGAATTAGAACAACCCAAGAGGGAAAATATCAAGATGATAGAAATCATTTTAGTTATAATATTCCAAGTGTTCTCCTAAAAAAAGTTAATAATCAATGGAAAATCTATAAAATAGATGGAATACTCTTTTATTAATTTTTAATCGAGTAGGAGGGGGCGGCTAGCCCCCGTCCTCTCACACCACCTAGCATGCGGGTCCGCACTAGGCGGTTCGCCAGTTTTGACGAAGTTGGATATACCTTTGAGTTAAACTCATCAGCCCTTGGGATTGCCAGTAGGCATTTCCGAG
>JAAYHS010000058.1 GCA_012735315.1 Bacillota bacterium
CTATTCAATTCACACAGCCCTTTTTGTCCCAGTCATCGCTGACGGATTTGTTAGGCTTTTAAACGGTGGTGGTCACCGGGGGTCACCCGCCGATTATCCGAGATCCCCCTCCTCGTCAACTCCTAAAAATCAGGAGCCCAGGCGCTAAGTTTGGAAACAAGCTACTCTATTATTTTGGTATTCACCTCTTTCAAGTATTTATCTGTTTATCCAAGCATACTCCCCTATTATCACCCCCTTACTAATATTGAACAAAACTTCTTTTATATTAACATAAATTAATTGAAAATGAAATCATTCATCCTAAGTTCCTTATGTTCCCAACTCCGTTTTAATGGTCGCAACCACTTCGCCGACAATCCGGCGTAATTCCGCCTCGTCCGGTCCTTCCGCCATTACCCGGATTAACGGTTCCGTCCCCGACGCCCGCACCACGATTCTTCCTTCGCTTCCAAGTTGGTCCGTCGCCTTTTTGAGCACTGCTTGAACGGCGGTATTTTGCTCCCATTCTTCTTTACGGTTTACCCTCACATTTTCTAATACTTGAGGAGCGCGTTTCATTTCCGACGCCAAACCGGACAACTTTGCGCTTGATTTAATCATCACCGCGATTAATTGTAAAGCTGTCAAAATTCCATCACCGGTGCTGTTTTTATCCAGAAAGATAATATGACCCGATTGTTCTCCCCCAATAACCAAATCCTGATTTAACATGGCTTCCAGCACATACCGGTCGCCGTTGGCCGTGACCACTACTTCAACTTGATTCTTCTTAAAGGCCTGGATCAGTCCCAAGTTAGAGTAAAGCGTAACTGCGACTTTATTATTTTTCAGTTTGCCTTCCCGTTTTAAATTTAAACCGCAAATAGTAATGATCTGATCACCGTCGACAATTCGCCCGGCCTCATCAACCGCAATTACCCGGTCGGCGTCCCCGTCGTGGGCGATTCCCAAATCAGCTCCCCTAGCGACCACTTCCTTTTGTAAAGATTCAGGATGGGTTGAGCCGCAGTTAACATTAATCCTGGAACCGTCATTACGATCATTGAGGGCTATTACTTCCGCGCCCAATCTTCTTAATACTCGGGGGGCCAGATCATAAGCTGCGCCAAACCCGCAATCCACGACAATTTTTAGGCCATCAAACCGGACCGAAACCGAAGATGCCAAAAAATCCTCATAGAGTTGAACGGCGTCATACTCATCAAAGATTCGCCCCACTCCAGTCCCAATCGGTCGTTCAATCTGGTCCAGTTGATTCCGGTAAAGAGCTTCAATCTCATCTTCTACCGCATCCGTCAATTTAAAGCCGTTTTGATCAAAAAATTTAATCCCATTATCCTCCACCGGATTATGGGAAGCCGAAATCATTACTCCCGCAGTCATTTTCATTTTCCGACAAAGAAAAGCCACCCCCGGAGTTGGAATGATTCCAACCCGTGTCACATCTACGCCGACCGACATAATTCCAGCCGCTAGAGCCGCTTCCAGCATTTCACCCGAAAGCCGGGTGTCCCTGCCGATCAAAACTCGGGAACGATCCCCCGATTCTCTTTTTTTAAAATAAAAGGCCGCCGCCCGTCCAAGCCCAAATGCAAGTTCCGGTGTTAGAGTTTGGTTGGCGACTCCTCTGACGCCATCCGTACCGAACAATCTTCCCAATTTTATTCCTCCATTTGTTTAATATTAATATATTCCTTAAACTTAAAAAATCGGGCTCCAATTGATTTTTAAATATTTTTCGGTTCCCGTCGTTATTATAACGTCACCCTTTATAGACCTCGTTTTTAATAACCGGTTCGGGATTGGCCTTATTAACCGTTTGAGGCGGTTGGGACAACTCGATCAACCGGTATTTTATCCTTTCACTATTATAGCCTCTTTCCAGTTGTCCATTATATGCCAATGAAATCGAGCCCGTCTCCTCGGAAACAATAATTACCAAAGCATCGCTCTGATTTGCCAGGCTTAATCCGGCCCGATGCCTGCTCCCCAACTCTTGCGGCAAGATCAACTGATTATCAAGGGGTAAAAAACAACCCGCCGCCTGGATCCGGTTTCCTTTGATAACCACAGCTCCATCGTGTAAAGGAGAATTGGGGTAAAAAATTTGTTCGATTAAAATTTGGGATAAAGCGCCGTCCAAGAATGAACCTGATTGTTTGACCATTGGGAGAGGATCGTTTCGTTCAAAAACAATTAATGCGCCATACCTGTGTTTGGAAAGACTCTCCACCGCTTCGGCGACTATTTCAATACTCTCGGTCGGAATCTCCGGGGGTTTAATCAGCCATTGCAAAATCGGATTTTTTTGGCCCAACACTTCCAGCGCTCTTTTTAATTCATTTTGAAAAATAATCGGTAATGCGACAAACAGCATCAGCATTACCTGTTCAAGCAAAGCGTTAAAAAGAGTCAAACTTAAAAACCGGCTTAAAGCATAGATAATAAATAAAATCAAAATCGCGTTCAAAAAGAAAATCCCCTTGGTTCCTTTTAAAATTTTAAAAAGGTGGTACAAAATAAAAAGTAC
>JAAYHS010000059.1 GCA_012735315.1 Bacillota bacterium
TGAGGACATGAAAAAGAGAAACCAATACACACCAGAATTCAAAACCAAAGTTGTCTTAGAAGTCCTTCGAGAAGAAGGCACCATCAATGAAATTGCGTCTCGCTACGAGATCAGCCCCGTCATCCTTAGCCGTTGGAAGACCGAGTTCCTAGAACGCGCTCCAGAAATATTCAAAAAAGGTCCTTCAGCTATAGAAAAAGAACTAAAAGCGGAAAAAGAAAGGACTGCCAAACTCGAACGAAAAGTCGGTCAGTTAACCTATGAAGTTGACTGGCTCAAAAAAAAATCTGAAGAAATTATCAACCGACGCAAACGAACGGAAAATTTGTATTGAATTAAATAATCCAAATATCACCGTGAAACGCCAGGCCGAGCTTTTACATATCAATCGGACTAGCATTTATCGAAAGCCGGCGCCAAAAGTAATTAGTGATTCGGATATAAGGATTATGCATTTGATTGATGAGATCCATACCAAGGAACCGACATGGGGTTATCGAACCATAACAACAATTTTAAGACGTGATTACCGCCTAAAGATTAACCGGAAGAAAGTCCGGCGGATGATGAGGGATATGGGCATATATGCTCTATATCCCAAACCGAACCTTAGCAAGCGATATCATGCGCAATATGTAAGACCCTATTTGTTAAGAAATCTCGAAATTAGCCGGCCGAACCAAGTTTGGGGTGTTGATATCACTTATATCCGAATGTCTAAAGGCTTTATGTATCTGTTTATCATCATTGACTGGTACAGCCGGTACATCGTGGATTACGAACTATCGAGCACCCTTGATAAATCCTTTATTCTAAGCTGTCTTAAAAGGGCGCTGGCAATCCATAAACCGGAGATTATTAACAGCGATCAAGGAAATCATTTTACCAATCAAAGTTATATTGATCTACTTGAAGAGGCCGGTGTGAAGATATCCATGGACGGTAAAGGCCAATGCTTGGATAATGCAATAACAGAACGTTTCTTTCGCAGCTTGAAGTATGAACGTATTTATGTTTATGAATATGAGACACCGCGAGAATTGCGTAAAATGCTAAATGAGTATATTAAGACCTATAACACCTATCGACCCCATTCCTCGATTGAGGATCTAACACCGTTTGAAGTTTATTTTGGAAATCAGCTCTCCGGAGCTATTTCATATCAAATACGGAAAGGAGCATAACTTATTTTTTCAATTCCGTGTCTTGACAATGGGGAGCACTACATTCTACCTCTATCTTTTTTATTCTATAACTCCGGTTGTTGTAAAGCTTTTAACCCTTCTAAAGTTGTATAAGTTTATTGGTTTCTGGGCGTAAATCAATATGAATAATTGTCATATCACTATAAATTGAAACTCCTGGAATACCGATATTCCGGCTGTCATAGCGGCTTCAAATTTATTAACTACTGAACCATCAGTTTTATAATAAGTTATATCTAGAACTTTACTTCGACAATGCCAATTACCTAGATAAGCTTTCGGGTCACTCTTTCTTTCCGAATATAAACTATAATATTCTTCTTAGACAAACGCGGCTATAAAAATAATGGATGTAAATTGCGAACTATTCTTGATACAATCGCAGGCTAAAACACACATGTATCAGGTCTCTCTAAAATGTGCGCAAAATTCTTGACACTACCTCGCCGGGGAAAATGTGATACAATCGCCGTAGCCAATTTCAAAAACCCGGGGGAATCATTCCCCGATCTCGGGGATCGTTTCCCCCGTTAGGACTCTTAGATTAAGCTAAATTTTAATTTTTAAAACTCTACATTCTTTTGGATTTACTTCAAGACCAATAATTTCGCTCTTTTGAGTAACTCTAATAAACCTAATAATATCAGCTGGGTCCCCAATCAATCTCGAACTATAATTAATTTTTTTATTTATCATTTTTCCATTTTTATCAATACGATAAAGTATAATGCCGTTTTTTATGGGTTCTACACAATAAATACTCATATCATCTGATATTCCGATCGGGGTCATAAACCCTTGAATATTTATTGTAAATCTTTTTATGAACTTCTCCCTTTCAGTTAATACAACTTCTTTATTTGTAGTTTGTAAACATCGCATACCAGAATAACTTAAAAATACACTAACTCCTTTAAGTTCGGTATAAACTCCCTCTGAATTATATATCCCTGACTTTAAACGACCTTCATCATTTAGTCCTGTGATACCGATAGTACCATATTTATCAATATAAAAGTAATAAGGTAAGCTAATTATGTTAGGTAAATCGTAGATTTTGTTAACCTTATCGTCCTTTATGGCAAAAATCCCTTTATCAGTAAGTAGCATAATATCTTTATTTCTCGGGTTTACTGCAATATCTTTATATACTAATTCTTTAGGAATTTTTTTATAGGTCACAAATTTTCCCGAGGTTGAATAAATATTAACTTTATAATTCACTTTATCTAAAATTAAAACTTCGTCTTCAAATTCAGTAATAGCAATAGGGCCAGAACTAAGTTCTACACCAACGGTATAACCAAGTTGGTTAGGCTTATTTCCAACTTCAATGATAAAAGAAGAATCATTATCAGCAATACATCCTTGGCTAATCAACACTAGAAATAATAAAAGAATTGGTATTTTCTTCATTTTGATTTCCCTTTCCATTATCACTCACCTTATTTTAATAAAGTTCCGTAATTAGGAGTTAAATGGTCGTTTACATTAGTCCACGAATTAAACATTTCAAGACTAACAATATATATGCCATTCTCTGGACTTGCATTAACTACTGCATCATGAACTTCATTTCCCCATTTATCAATTGCATCACCGATATATACCTGAACATGAGTAATATATTCACCTCGTTCATTTGGGGTTGTGCTTCGATAAGTTATTATATCTGCTGGTCTTAATTCGCTTTTTTCTATTGGTGTCATCATATTATGATAGCCGGCTGCAGTATTGTTAGGGAGATTAACCCCAGCTTTGTTAAATGAGTAAAACACTATACCTCGACAATCAACTTTACCCATCTCACTACCTCCAGATACATATTTCGAACCAGCTAAACTCGCAGCATGTCTGGCAATTTCCGATCTAATGCGATCTTCCGAAAGATCTTTAATTGCATTTTGTATCCTTACGAGCGATTGGTAATTTTTATCGATTTCCTCTTGAATTTTGTCTTTTGCTGTTTGAAGTTGCTCTTTTTTATCAGGTGAAGCTTTATTTATTTCATCTTCTAACTTTCGTGCCTCATTTTCTAGTTTTTTTGTTTCTTCTTGTATTAAAACTTGAACAATTTGATATAAAGACAAATCATCATCAATAACAGTTTTATTTGGAGTTGTAGTATCTTTAAGTGAATCCTTTTCAGTTTGTTTATCACTTGCCATTTCTCCTGAACCTTCCGAACCTCCTGAATCCGAATCCCCTGAATTTCCACCATACCCCATCGCCGCCAATTCACTCTCAGTAAAGTAACTGGTATTCTCCGCATCCGCCGCATCTTGAGCAGCCCAATCATCACTAAAATAAAGTCCAGTCGGATCAATCCACCTCAACGGATTATTCGCCGTATAACTATACAAATTCGGATTATTCGGGTCCGCCACCGGATCTTCCGAAATAAACCTCCCCAAATCCGCATCATACCACCTGGCATTATAATAATGCAATCCAGTATCCGGGTCATACTCCTTCCCGGTAAAGCTATGCAACTCTTCAAAGTCGGTATCGGTATTCTTTGCAAACTGCTTCCCAAAGGCCAGATAATCCGCGCTCCAAACCTTTACGCCTTTATCATCAGTAACAGCCCTGATCGACCCAACATGATCGGTTACATACCAATACTTCTTCGCCTCGGTATCGCCTATCTTCCCATCTACCCTAGCCAAATGTTTGCCGAGGGCGTATACAAACGATTTAACCTTTCCGGTTGTTTTGTTCTTTTCAAAGATCGGTTCGGTACCCTGGAAGACGTAGTGCCTTTTTTCCTTAAGCGTCGTATCGTTTAGATATTTCTTTGCAACAACCCGAAATCCTTCCGGATCGTACTGATACTCAGCAACTTTCGATTCATTCTTCTTAACCTCAACAAGCCTATTTAATAGATCATATTTATATTCCCAATATTCGACCCCTTCACCGGATGTTTCGGTAAAGGTCACCGTATCCCCGGATATTACAAAAGTATTACCCTTCTGAATCATATTCCCGGCGTTGTCATAGGCGAAAGCATATTTACCGTCCGTTTTTAAACGGTCACTATTTGTGTAATACAGCGAGGTGAATTCCGCCGTCCGGACCAAAGTCACCCTGGTAAACTTCCGATTCCCGGCGGCGTCATACTGATACTCCTCGGTTCTGGAGGTAGCTTCCTGATAGACCCGGAGCATTTGAGCAATCTCATTTAAGAAAGTGGCCTTGTTGACCGGCTCAAAGTTCCGGCCCCGTTCGTCGTATTTGACATGAAGTTTTAAGTATACACGTTTAATCAGTTTTTGGATATCTGAATTGCTGTATCATCTACGTTATGATACAATAAATATCAAGGATTTTTGGAAAAGGTGATCTTGATGGACGATAACAAAGTCGCTGTTTTGCTTGAAGATTTACAGGCGCAGTTCCGGACTTTTGGTGAAGGGTTGGAAGGTTTAAAAGATGAGTTAACAGACTTTAGAAAAGATACTAATCGTAGGTTGAATAATCTAGAAAATAAAGTGACTAATCTTTCTATCGAGTTTAAAACTCTTCAAACCGATAACCAACGAGACCACAAACTTATAATGCAAGCAATCAAAGAAACCGATACGGAAGTGCAGAAACTGAAACGGATCAAATAATATTCCGCCTAACTCCCACTCACCCGGCCTTCGGCCACCCTCTCTGCTTTGAAGCCGGTTCTGCAAAAATTTCGGCAAAGAGGGTAAAAACAACAAAGATAACGTATAATAAATTGCGCACATTTTACAGGGAGACCTCCAAAATGGTAAATTTGAAGTTAGAAAGACAACAAAATACCAAAAGGAGGCTCCCATGGATAATATTATACAACTTAATCAA
>JAAYHS010000060.1 GCA_012735315.1 Bacillota bacterium
GGCGTTGCCTGGCAACGCTGTCAAACCCACTTTATGCGTAATATCATGGACGCTACGCCAAAACCGGTAAGGGAAGAGCTTTATCCGCGTCTACGGGCCATTTTGGAGGCGCCGGATATTGACACTGACGCCTTCAGCAAAGGGAATTAGCGATTTTACCACGCTAACGCCGCCAATATACTTAACATCCGGCATCAGAATGTCGTAAATACCTGATTTCATTAATTCAAACATACCTTTCAACCCAAATATGTCTTCGCCGCCCGCCCAACGGATCTCGGGATGCTTGGCATTAATTTTATCAAAGGCTTTTGTATCGTCGTCAGCCACCGGATCTTCAACCCAATATGGCAAACCATATTTATGTACCAGTGTATTAATAAATCTGGCAAACGAATACCTGACAAAGCGCTGATGGCAATCAATAGCGACGTATTCGATAGGAACAACCGCTAATAAAGCTTCCAGACGTTCCAACCCTTTTTCTATATTGTTGTCATCAAGCGAAGGGTTAACTTCATCAAATGGAGTGCATTTTACGATTTTAAAACCATTTTTTCGAGCCTCTTCCCCTCTTTTTTGTAACGCCTCAGGACTTCTCGAAAAACGTAATCCCCGATTCAAATTGGCATAAAGCTCAATACTTTTATTCCCACACCCTCCCAACATTTGATATAAAGGCATTTTGTGATACCGTGCAGCCAAATCCCACAACGCTTGATCAATTCCGCTCCAAACACACGATACTATTCGGTTTGTTTTTATTGCCGGATATTGCCATTGGTAAAAAGGAGCCGTACATTCGATTAAATTCAAAGGATCCTTACCTTTAAGATCTTTTTCAAGACCGGCTGCCAATTGGGCGGCAGCATCATCATTCGTACTTCCGGTAATCTCTCCCCAACCGGTCAGTCCCTCATCAGTATTTACAGCAAGAAAAACCCATTTCTCATTCGGTGGACTTACTCTAAAAACTTCCACACTTACTATTTTCAACTTTTTCACCTGTCCTCTCAAAATATTTGTAACATATGATACAACTTAAAATAAAAATTTTTAAGCTTCTCTATCATCAGCCGTTTTTTTGAACATACTCCGAAACCGATTAAGATTATGTTTCATACTATTCATGATTATCTGTTTCGCCTTATCTGCTTGTTTTTCTTTTAACGCTTTATATATCGCTTGGTGATTACTTAATGAATATCTGAAATCGCCATTTGAATTCGTGTTCATTTCTTCTAAATAATGGTAAAATATCTCTTTATAATTCATCATTATATTATAGAATAATTTATTTTTGGAAGCTTTGATAACATTCATATGAAAGTCAAAGTCTGCTTTTGTGTATTTAATAGGATCATTGCTGTGTTCAATCATTCTGTTTAACGCATCATGAATCGCCTTAAAATCTTCGGCGCCTGCCCGTTCAATGATTAAATCGATCGCTTTAAATTCTATCGCCTGTCGAAACTCTAAGATATCTATGTATTCCGACATGCTGATATTCATAACCGGTATTGCGTTATTAGTCAACCTTGCGCTCAAAGGGTTTGCCACAAAGGAGCCAACCCCTTGTTTAGTTACAATCAGATTTTGACCCTTCAGTTTGGCAAAAGCGCTTCGGATACTAAC
>JAAYHS010000061.1 GCA_012735315.1 Bacillota bacterium
CCGAGATTTTGACTAAAGCCGAAATTTACGTATTCGACGCATCCGATTTGATGCCTTCGGCAGTAGGAAATCAGGGCGGTTTCTGGGACGCATGTAAAAAATACATCCAAGATCCTTCCAAATTAGACGCTATTCTAGCCGAGATGGAAGCCTTGGCCGAAAAAAACTATTAATTATTGGTGAATATTAACTAAGATTGACTGGCCCCGAATGGAGTGATAGTAAAGTGTTCATTTGGGGCGGTCATTTTTTTATGGGAAGGCTGTAATGCCGCGCCTGGATAAAAGGAGGCGAGTTTATGAAAGCCTTATCTAAATGGAGTTTTAAAAAAAGCAGCCTATTGGAAACGGTTGAGTATTACTGTTGGATTTTACCTGCCTTGCTGCTGGTGTTGGTTTTTTTGATAATTCCGACTTTCCATACGATTTATCTGAGTTTAAACGAGAAAGTCGTTTTTAGCGAGAACAAATATACGCAAGCGATCTTGATGGAAATAAAAACTAAAACCGGAGCGGTTTTGTCTCGCTACGATCAACTCAAGCGCGCGCCTGGGTGGGAAGAAGCCGTACAAGCGGTCAGCGCTAGAGACGGGATTGAAATCTTGATAAGTGATCTTAGCGAGGACATGACTATCAAGGATGCTGCTCAAATGTTGGTGATGACCGCGTTGAAAACCGTAAGGACTCAAGGAAGAAATCAAAAGTTTGTCGGGTTAAAAAATTACGCGGCGATGTTAAAAGATAAAGCCATGTTAAGCGCTTTCAAAAATAATCTAATTTGGCTGGTGGTTTTTACAGCTATTACGGTTATAATGGGGTTATTAATCGCTTCCCTGGCGGATCGCGCCAAGTGGTCCACTACTGCGAAAACAATTATTTTTCTTCCGATGGCTATTTCCGGGGTTGCCTCCGGCGTTATTTGGAATTTTATGTATTTTAAAGATGTAAAAACCGGTACCGTTAACGCGTTGCTTAATTTATTGCCAATTCCAGGTTTTGAAGGAATCGCTTTTTTAGGACGCCCGGATCTGGTAAATAGCGCTTTGATCGCGGCCGGAGTATGGATGCAGGTCGGATTTTGCACGGTGATTTTTAGCGCGGCCTTAAAGGCAGTTCCGGTGGAACTAATCGAAATGGCCAGGATTGAAGGAGCCACCAATCTTCAAATTTTCAGGAAAATAGAAATACCGATCATTCTACCCACCGTAGTAGTGGTGGTAACCCAGATGATTATTTGGGTGCTCAAGGTTTTTGACATCATTTACACCTTGACCAAAGGGGGTCCGTTTAATTCCAGCGAAGTCGTAGCCAATCGAATGTATATGACCGCTTTTAACGAAAACAACTTTCAATATGCCTCGGCAATGGCCGTAGTATTATTTATCGCCGTACTTCCGGTCTTGTTTTTGAATATTAAGAATATGGCCTATGAGGAAAGTGTCCGCGAATAACGGAAGGGAGGAAAACATAGTGAAATTCAGATTAACAATGGCCGTTCCTTGGATTAAGAATCAGTTATTTATTAACATGTTATTATTAGTTATTGTAGCAATTTGGCTGACGCCAACTTTGATGTTGTTTATAAGTTCCTTAAGGCCTTCGGAAGATATGTTGACCACTGGATGGTGGACCGCGTTCCTGCGGCCGGAACGGTTTACCCTTGAGAATTATTTAATGGTTTTGAGTAACAAAGGGATTGGTAAAGGTTTTATTAACTCGCTGATTATTGCGATTCCGGCGACTTTTTTTCCGATTTTAATTGGAGCATTGGCCGCATATCCAATCTCTTTTTTTAAGTTTCCGGGACGAAAAACAATATTTATTTCAATCATCGCCATGCAGATTGTTCCTTTGCAGACGGTTTTGATTCCGGTGTTGTTGACTTTAAAAAGTATCCGGTTAAACGGAACCTTTCCCGGTATTTGGCTGGCCCATACGGCTTTCGGATTGCCGTTATCTATTTTTTTATTGCGGAATTTCTTCGCGCAACTGCCCTTTTCTTTGATTGAGGCTGCGAAAATTGATGGCGCCAGTAATTGGCAAATATTTAATAAAATAATTATACCTTTGTCTAAACCCGCCGTTGCCAGTTTGGGGATTTTTCAGTTCCTTTGGATTTGGAACGATTTATTGGTGGCGTTGGTTGTATTGGGAGACCCCGCTTTAAATCCGTTAACGGTGAGACTTGCCGGTATGTTGGGTTCGTTAGACGCCGGATGGGACGTTATGACGCCGGCCGCCTTTTTTTCGATGTTGCTGCCGATCACTATCTTTTTAGCTTTTCAAAAATATTTTGTCAGAGGCATATTGGCGGGATCGGTTAAAGGGTAAACCGGAAAACGGTTGGAGTATGAAGGATTAGGTTATAATGACGGCCTTATTGATAATGTTTCAAAACTTTCCTCCTTAATGGAGGATTAAAACCGGAAAGGTAGAATTTTAAGGCTTAGATAATTGTATTTTTAGTGGTTGGGATCTTGGCCGTTATCCAAATCGCAAATCATCCATCTGAGTTCGATATGCCGACAAATTGGTGTGAGGAGGAAATTTGCTTGCTTGACTACCCGGAATTTAAAAAACTAGTCGGCCAACTAGTAGGAATCGATTTAAACGAATATAAAAGCCAGCAAATGGATCGGAGGATCCATTCGTTGATGCAGTCTTGGGAGATTCAGGACTATGATCGTTATTTGGAAGTATTAAAGACCGATCCTCAAAAGTATAAAGAGTTTGTAAAGAAGCTCACTATAAATGTGTCCGAGTTTTTCCGCAATCCGGAGCGTTTTGAGGAGTTAAGGCGCCATATCCTGCCTGAATTGCTTAAAGGAAGGTCAAAATTGAGAATATGGAGCGCCGGATGTTCCAACGGAGCCGAACCTTATTCGGTGGCGATCATCGTTCGGGAATTGGGCGCCGCCGATCGGGTTGAAATATTCGGGACCGATATTGATCAAGCTGTCTTAGCAAAAGCCCGCGAGGGTGTTTACGAATTTAACGACTTGAAAAACTTACCCCCGGAGTTGACGCTCAAATATTTTAAAATCGAAAAAAACCGGTTTTATTTGAATGAAGACATTAAAAGCATGGTTGACTTTTTAAATCATAATTTATTAAAAGATCCCTTTCTGAGTAAGTTCGATTTAATTATCTGCCGGAATGTAGTCATTTATTTTACCGAAGAGGCCAAAAAAGTCCTTTATCGCAAGTTTTACGATTCTTTAAACCCGGGCGGTTATTTATTGGTGGGAGGAACCGAACCCATTTTGAACTATAGGCAAATAGGATTTATCAGTTACAGCGCTTCTTTTTATAAAAGACCATAATTAAGAAATACTGAAAGGATTAGAATATTGATTATCGGCAGCGGAATCGATTTGATCGAGATTTCCAGAGTCGCTAAGGCCATCGAAAAGCCGCGGTTTCGTGAGAGGGTTTTCACCGCGAGAGAACTTTTAGACAGTAAAATGCAGGGGCATCGTTTAGCCGGTTTTTTTGCGGCTAAAGAAGCCTTATTAAAGGCCATGGGTACGGGTTTGTCGCATTTCTCATGGTTGGAGATTGAGGTGCGCCATGATCGGAGAGGAGCGCCTTTTTTGGAAACAGCCGGTAAAGTAAGATCATTTTTAACCGGGAACGGGGTTTCCCGGATTCATTTGAGTATTTCCCACGGCAAGGAATATGCCGTAGCCCAAGTAATTCTGGAAGCGGGCGATCGAAGATGAAAGTGGCCTCCGCCGCTGAAATGAATCAAATTGACCGTTCGGCGCAGGATGAATACCATATCCCGGGAATGATCCTGATGGAACGGGCTGCTTTGGCGGTCCGCCGGGTTATCGGGGAGCGTTTCGGCCGCGCTGCGAAGAAAATCTACATTTTTTGCGGCAAGGGAAACAACGGCGGCGATGGGCTGGCCTTAGCCAGGTTGTTGGCGGAGAGGGAAGCCGACGTTACGGTGGTGACCGCGTTCGATCGGGCGCAGTATCGTGGTTTGGCGGAGGAAAATCTAATTAGAGCCGAAAAGTACGGACTGCCGATCGTGCCCTGGGAAGACCTAAATCCGGCTGAATTAAGACATGCCGATCTGATTGTCGACGCTTTGTTGGGAACCGGCGCGACCGGAGCGCCCAAAGGAGCGGTCGCCGAAATTATCTCCATGATTAATGACTCCGGCAAACCGGTGGTGGCGGTAGATCTTCCTTCGGGCGTCAATGTTGATAACGGCAGGATTAGCGGAGTAGCGGTTAAGGCTAAGATTACGGTGACTTTCGGTCTTCCCAAACCGGGATTGCTGATTTATCCCGGAGCGGAAGCATGCGGCGAGTTGATTGTCGACCCAATCGGCTTTCCCCGCCGGTTACTGGAATCGGGCGCTTTAAAGATCAATTGCTTAAGCGACGCCGAAGTCCGGGAGTTATTGCCGAAACGCGCTCCCACTACTCATAAGGGAGCAGCCGGTCATGTTTTGGTGATCGGCGGCGCGATGGGGATGACCGGAGCGGTTGCCCTATGCTCTCTGGGAGCATTACGCGCCGGCGCCGGTCTGGTCACGGCCGCGGTTCAAAATCAGAACGCTTTTTTCGAGAAACCGGCTGAAGTAATGTCGCTTTCCTGGGACAAAGCGGCGCAGTTATATGAGAAAGCGAGCGCGATCGTTTTTGGCCCCGGCGTCTCGGTTCAAGAACAAAGCCGCGCTTTGTTAACGGAAGTTCTGGCAAGCAGTAAAGTCCCGATCGTAATCGACGCCGACGGGCTCAATCTTTTGGCCGCTGACGCGATTGATTTGCGGAAAATCGATTTACCGCTGATCTTAACTCCTCATCCCGGTGAAATGTCCAGGTTAACTAAATTACCGGTAGCGGAGGTTCAAGAAAATCGAATCGATATCGCGCGCCGTTTCGCCAAAGAAACGGGTGTCACCTTGGTTTTAAAAGGAGCGCGGACTATAATCGCCGACCGCGATGAAAATATTTATATTAACCGGACCGGAAATCCCGGCATGGCTACCGCCGGGATGGGCGACGCCTTGGCCGGCATTATCTGCGGTTTATTAGTCCAAGGGATGAATCCTTTGGAAGCCGCCGTTTCCGGAGCATATCTTCATGGGTTGGCCGGAGATTTGGCCGTTGAAAAACGAGGCCCCGTGGGAATTACTACCACTGATTTGTTGCAGGAATATCCGGCGGCAGTCAAGAAGGTGTTGACTTGATGGGAAGATATCGGGAATTAATCAGACCGGTTTGGGTTGAAATAGATTTAAGCGCGATCCGTCATAATTTAGCGGAAATCCGGCGTTTGGTCGGACCGGACGTTGATATCATGGCGGTTGTCAAAGCGGATGCTTATGGCCATGGGGCGGTCCAAATCGCCAAGGTCGCGTTGGAGTCGGGGGCTAAATGGCTGGGAGTCGCTCTGCCCGAAGAAGGAATCGCGCTCCGGGAGGCCGGTATAACCGCGCCGATTTTGGTTTTTAGTCCTCTCCAAACCGAACAAGTCGAAGCGATGGTCAGGTTCGACTTAACTTCGACCATTTGCTTGTTGGAACCGGCGGTGGCCTTATCAAGAGCGGCGCTGAGCGCCGGTAAAAAGCCGTCCTATCATGTTAAGATCGATACCGGAATGGGCCGGATTGGAGTTCCGGCCGAAGAAGCGGTCGCCTTCATAAAAAAGCTGCAATTATTACCGGGGCTCGACTATGGAGGGATCTATTCCCACTTGGCCACCTCCGATGAACGGGATAAAGAGTATGCGAAATATCAAATCAAGAGATTTAACAAGGTAATTGTGGATTTAAAGGCCGAGGGATTGTTCCCCGCCAAGGCGCATTTGGCAAATAGCGCCGCGATTATTGATCTTCCGCTTGCTTATTATAATATGGTTCGTCCCGGAATAATGCTCTACGGGATGTACCCTTCTTCAGAAGTCGATCTGGAAAAGATCCGGCTCAAACCGGCATTTTCATTAAAGACCAAAGTGGTGTTCATTAAAAAAGTCCCCCCGGGAACCGCGGTTAGTTACGGCCGCAAATATATTACGGCTAAGGAGACCACGATTGCTACCGTTCCGATCGGTTACGCGGACGGATGGTCGCGGTTGCTTTCCGGAAAAGCAGAGGTTTTAATTTCCGGCAAGAGGTTTCCGGTTGTGGGCGCGATTTGCATGGATTTGTGCATGGTCGATGTTGGGGATGAACCGGTTGAGATCGGACAAGAAGTTACTTTAATCGGTTCTCAGGGTTCGGAACAAATAACCGTTGAGGAAATCGGAGCTCATTTGGGAACCATTAATTATGAGGTTGTTTGTATGATCAGCGATCGGGCGCCGCGGAGATATTTGAATGAAAATTAAACCTCGCTTCGTTGAATTAAAAGTTCCGCTTTTAACCGGAGACGAAACCTTAATGACCGTTGGCGAATGGCTGGTAACCGTGGGTGATCCGGTGGAGATCGACCAGGATTTGGTCGAACTTATTTTTGACGACGAAACTTTTAGATTGCCGTCGCCGTTGGACGGCGTTTTGGTCGCAATTGAAACGGAAACCGGGCTAATGGTCGAACCCGGTCAAGTGCTGGCTATTCTCGAAATGTATTGATTCCGGACATATTTGTCCACCTCCATGCATAGACCTATCATGGAGGTGTTAGCCGTGAAAATTTATACCGGTTGGTTGATTCTAATATTATTTTTAGTATTTCTTTTCCCATCATTGGGCGCTACTGCGGTCGAAGTATATTTTGAAATGAAAGATCCGGTTGGAGACGAAAACGGATACGGGACCTACCGTTATCCCAGCAATGTCGCTTTTCAGCCATACCAAGGACTATTTGATATTACCGAGTTTAAAGTCTGGCGCGAAAACCCCGGGCTGATCTATTTCGATACTACCTTTGTTAAGATAACCAATCCGTGGATGGCGCCGGAAGGCTTTATTCATCAAAACCTGCGGATAATGATCGATAGTATTCCCAATCGAGGGCAAACCGAATTGCCTAAAAAAGGCGCTTATGTCCGCTTCAATCCCAAATTCGGTTGGGATTTCGGTATCAAGGTAGTAGGCTGGAAAAATAGCCAGCTCATTCTCGATGATAATGGAACTTTGAAATATTACTCCATTAGGGCTGAAGTTTTGGATGATAACCGGACGATTCGAGCGGTTATTCCGGAATCGATGATCGGGACGCCGAACCGAAAGTGGAAATATTATGTTTTTGTCGGGTCGTTTGATGGTTTTGGCGAGGATTTTTTCCGTAAGGTACGGGTTAACCATGACGAATGGACCATCGGCGGCGGTTTGGATCAAGTCATTGAACCTCAGGTAATGGATATCCTGGCAAATCCGAACGGCGCTTACAGTCAAGTCAAACAATTAAAATCCTTTGATCTGAAAAACAACAAACTGGCGGTGCTGCATCCGGTAGGCCCAGGTTCGCAAGGGTTAAATCTCCTTGGTTGGCTGGGGAAGTTTTTAGGCTTACTGTTAGTCGGCGGCTTAGGATTGGGCATTTATGGTAAATACTCGAAACGGCAAAGGATTTTTTGGTTTTGGGTAAAGCAACCTGGAGCGAGTGACAAGGCGACGGTATAATTTAATTTAAATTAATCTTTTACCATATCGTGAAAAATAAAGCCGGTTATTCAAACGGCCGATAAATATTTATGGGCGCAGGTCGGCAAAATATTAAAGTGTTTGAAATATACGCTTTTACCCTGGTATCTTCCTTTAAAAACGAGGATACCGGGGTTTTATTGGGTTGACCATTGATCCAATTAATGTTAAACTAGATTTAATTTGAGAAATAATTGTTAACGATTAGTAATGTAATAAGGCAAAAAGTAATATTGTAAGAAAACATCTTATTTTTCTGGAGGAAAAGAATGCATCCCTATGAACAATATGTCAATCCCATACTGGCCAAACGTTTGCATCAGTTAAATATGGACAAGGTATTCCGGCAAGGAACGGGATGCGAATTGACGGATGAAACCGGCGAGAGATATCTGGATTTTATCGCGTCATACGGAGCGTTGCCGTTCGGCTATAACCATCCCGATATTTGGGCGGCTATAAATGAGGTTCAAGCAAGTATGGAACCGAGTATGGTTCAGCCCTCGTATTTGGCCGCCGCGGGAGAATTGGCGCAAGAATTGGTAAAAGTAGCCCCTGCGGGGATTAAATACGTCACCTTCGCCAATAGCGGCGCTGAGGCCAATGAGGCGGCCTTTAAAATGGCGCGGGTTTATACGAAGCGGCTTGGGATTCTTACTACCGAGAATAGTTTTCACGGGAAAACATTGGGGGCGTTGTCGGCGACCGGTAAAGATTCGTATCAGCGAGGTTTTGGAGCCCCGGTAGCCGGTTTTGACCGGATTCCGTACGCCGACTTGAACCGGTTGGAAGAGGCTTTAAAGAAAAAACCCGATTACTATGCCGCGTTTATCGTGGAACCGATTCAAGGGGAGGGCGGAATTATCGTTCCTCCGGAAGGCTATCTTCGTGACGCTTTGGAGATTTGTCATCGCTATGGAGTCTTGTTGATCGTTGATGAGGTCCAGAGCGGATTAGGCCGGACCGGTCGGATGTTCGCCTGTGAAGCCGAGGGAATAACTCCCGATATTATAACCGTGGCGAAAGCGTTGGGCGGGGGAATTGTTCCGATCGGCGCTTGTCTTTGCACGGAAGAGGTTTATAGCGAAGATTTCTCCCTAAAGCATTCTTCGACTTTTGCCGGAAACACTTTAGCCTGCCGAGTGGGATTAAAGGTATTGCAGCTTTTGACGGCGGATCGGGGACGGCTTCTTAAAGAAGTGGCGAGTAAGGGCAAATATTTACTGAAGCGGTTGACTGAAATTCAAAAGCGGTATTCTTCAGTAATTGCCGCGGTCAGGGGCAAGGGATTGATGCTGGGACTGGAGCTTGGAGTGTCCCAGGATAATTTACCCGGGACTTTGTTGGGCATCATGGCCGATCAAGAGTTTTTATCGCCGGTTGTCGCCAGTTATTTGTTGAATGTGGAAAAAATCAGAGTCGCGCCCACTTTAAACGGCGCCGACGTGATTCGTTTGGAACCGCCTTTGATTATCAGTGAAACCGATTGCCAAAAGGCGATGGATGCTATTGAACGGATGGCTTCTTGTTTGGCGACGGGAAATTCGGCTTCGTTCTTGTCTCATTTGGTTCGCCGCACTCTACCGGAGACTCCGCAACCGAAATTGGTTATCAAAGAACCGGTTCGACCCAGCGGACATCCGGAAGAAGGCAGGTTTGCCTTTTTGGTCCATCCTTTGTATTTAAAAAATTATTTGGAATTTGACCGTACTTTGGAGGCTTTTTCCGAATCGGAACTGCAAAATTTGGTTGAACGCTGGAACGATATGGTGGAACCGTTTGTAGTGGGCAAAACCAGGATCACCTCAAAAACGGGCGCCGCCGCTTATGGTGAGTTTATTTGTGTTAGTCGTACCTCGGAGCAACTAATGACCTTTCCCAAGGAACAGATCCAAGCCGAATTGGAGGCAGCGGTTAAATTGGCCAAGGAGCGGGGAGCCGGGATCGTCGGACTGGGAGCCTATACTTCGGTGGTTACCAAAGGAGGGCGCGATCTGCGCAACTTAGGAGTCGCGTTGACCACCGGTAACAGTTATACGGTAGCCGCGGCGGTGGAAGCCACCTTGGAAGCGGCGCGGCGACTTGAGACGCCGATTGAGCAAACTGTCGCCGCAGTGGTGGGAGCAACCGGTTCGATTGGAAGAACCACCGCCATTTTGTTGGCTGAAAAGGTGAATTCGCTGATCTTAATCGGCAATCCCTTGAATGAGGAACATAGCAAGCGTCGTCTGATGAAATTGACCGCCGAAATTTACCAACATCTTAATGAGGATGAGATCAAAGGCGGGGGAGCGATTTACCGGTTTGTGAAAGATCATCCCGAAACGCCGTCGCCCGGAGCGCCGCTTGAAGAATACCAAAAGTTTGCCGAAACGGTCCGGGAAGTTACGCCGGTTATTTACACCATTGAACTTGAACATTATTTGCCTCAAGCCGATGTGGTGGTAACCGCCACCAGTCAGGTAAATAGTTTAATTACTCCGGCAATGTTGAAGTTCGGCGCGGTAGTTTGCGACGTATCGAGGCCGCCGGATGTAAGTTACGAAGTCAAAGACGCCAGACCGGATGTACTGGTGATTGACGGGGGAGTAATGGCCGTGCCCGGCGCACCTGATTTGGGATGGGACTTTGGGTTTGAACGGGGACAAGCTTACGCTTGCATGTCGGAAACGATGATGTTGGCTTTGGAACACCATTATCAGCATTTTGGGTTAGGAATCGATATTAATGTCGTTACGGTGTCGTATACCAAGAAATTGGCTGAAAAACACGGGTTTAAATTAGCCGGATTCCGAAGTTTTGACCGGCCTTTGTCCGGGGAGAGCTGGGAAAAGGTTATCAAAGCGCGTTCGCGTCCCAATGAACCTTCGGTGGTAAGTTTATAAACCCAAATATTATTCGCCATTGTTAAAAAAAGAACCTGTCGGGGTTCTTTTTTTGTTTAGGATTGTTTGTTTTATTGAGACGGTATTTTAGTATCCGATTAGATTGCATTGTGAGAAGCCGTATTTGAAGATATTAATCGCGCCGGGATCGGCCGCCGGCGATGATCGTTAAAAACTCACCGGTTAAAATTTGCGGAAATTATTATAAAAATCGAACTTTGGGAGAGAATAAAACCTCGAGCGCCGCTATTTTAAAAATGGTGAGGTGATGCAATGCGGATTTTGATGTTAAGCTGGGAGTACCCTCCGAAAATTGTGGGAGGAATCGCTCGGCATGTTCATGACTTGGCAATCGCGTTGGTAAGAAAAGGGATTGATGTTGATGTCATAACCTGCGGCGTCCAGGGGGCGTTGGAATATGAAGTTGACGAAGGCGTAAAAGTCCACCGGATTAGTATGAATAACCCGGCGGCGCCGGATTTTTTGACCTGGGTGATGCAGTTAAATTTAAATCTGGTGGAACAGGCGAATCGGTTAGCGGCGAACGGTGATAAATTCGACTTGATTCATGCCCATGATTGGCTGGTGGCTTACGCGGGTAAGAACTTGAAACATTCCTGGCATATTCCGTTGCTTTCAACGATTCATGCCACCGAGTACGGTCGAAACAACGGACTCCATAACGACTTACAGCGTTATATCAGCAATGTGGAATGGTGGTTGGGGTATGAATCGTGGCGGGTTATCGCTTGCAGCCGGTATATGGAAGAAGAGTTAAAAAGGGTATTTCAGATGCCGGGGGATAAGTTGCGGGTAATCCCGAATGGAGTGTACCCCGCTGAATTTCGAAAAACCAATCTGATTCCGGCTAAGATCCGAAACCGTTATTCGGCGCCGGATGAAAAAATCATTTTTCATATTGGGCGGATCGTCCGGGAAAAAGGTTTGGGAGTGCTTCTGGAGGCATTGCCCCGAGTGCTCGCGGTGGAACCCCGGGTTAAATTGGTAATTGCCGGGAAAGGGCCGTATCTGGATGAGTTAAAGCACCGGGCTTATCAGTTGGGGATCTACCAGCGGATTTATTTTACCGGGTATATTGACGACAATACCAGGAATGCCTTGTATCAATGCGCGGATGTCGCGGTATTTCCGAGTTTATACGAGCCTTTCGGAATTGTGGCCTTGGAAGGGATGGCCGCCGGAACCCCGGTAGTGGTCTCGGATACCGGGGGATTGAGTGAAATAATTCAACATGGGGTTAACGGATTAAAAGCATATTCGAATAACGTCATATCATTGGCGGACAATATTATTTGGGCGTTGCGGCATCCGGACCACACCGTCCGGATGAAACAAAAAGCCCTGGAAGATATTGAAAAGATATATAATTGGGATCGGATCGCGCAAACCACGGGAGAAGTATATCAACAGGTTTTAGAAGAATTTCTCAGTTCGCCTTGGCGGAGAACGGTTCTCCGGGAGTCGGCCCGGGATGGGAAATGCATGGAATCCGAGGAAATGAATCGTTATCGAAATATTCAATAAAGTGGGGGATTGAAGATGAAAGCGGTTATTATGGCTGGAGGTAAAGGAACCAGGTTAAGACCGTTAACGTGCAATAAACCGAAACCGATGGCGCCGATTGTCAACCGGCCAATGATGGAGCATATTTTATATTTACTTAAAAAACATGGTTTTAACGAAGTGCTGGTGACTCTCTTTTATTTACCGGAGTTAATTCGAAACTATTTTGGGGATGGGTCCGAGTTTGGGATGAAAATCCGGTACTCCCTGGAAGAAACTCCGTTGGGGACCGCCGGAAGCGTTAAGAAGATCATCGATGAATTAAACGACACCTTTTTAGTGATTTCCGGAGACGCGCTAACCGATTTTAACTTGAAAGAAGCGATCAAGTTTCATCGCGATAAAAAAGCCAAGGCAACCATAGTACTGACTAAAGTCTCGAATCCGCTGGAGTATGGGGTGGTGATTACCGATCAAAACGGGGCAGTAAAACGTTTTCTGGAAAAACCCGGTTGGGGCGAGGTGTTTAGCGATACGGTCAATACCGGAATCTATGTTTTAGAGCCGGAAATATTTGATCTGTTTGAACACGGAAAAGAATTCGATTTTAGTAAAAATCTCTTTCCGTTGCTGCTGGAAAAGGGAGAATTAATTTGCGGCTATGTGGCCGACGGCTATTGGTCGGATATCGGAAATTTGGAACAATACCGGCAAGCGCATTATGATGTCCTTACCGGGAAGGTTAAGGTCTCGATACCGGGGCGTGAGGTTAAACCGGGTATTTGGCTTGGTGAAGCGGTGGAAATCGATCCCAAGGCCCGGATTGAAGGACCGGTGTTGCTTGGCGATTATTGCCGGATAAAGGCGGATACGGTGATCGAAGGTTTTACGGTAATTGGAAATTACGGTATAGTCAACGAAGGGACGAGCATTAAAAGGGGGATTCTTTGGAACCATTGTTATGTAGGGCCTTTTTCCGAGATTAGGGGAGCCGTTTTGTGTCATCATACCTATTTAAAAGGTAAAAATAGCGTTTATGAGGGGGCGGTGATCGGCGAGGGAGTGTCGATGGGGGGCCGGTCTACCATCAAACCCGACGTTAAAGTGTGGCCGAATAAGAATATCGAAAGCGGTTCGGTTCTCAATGAAAGCATGATCTGGGCGAAGAAAAATTCCCGAAGTCTCTTCGGTAATAACGGAATCAGCGGTACGATCAATCAGGAGATTACCCCGGAACTGGTCGCCAAATTGGGAGGGATATTCGGCGCTTATTTAAAACCCGGCGCCAAAATTGTAGTCGGTTCCGATAGTTTCCGAGCGGCGAGGGTCTTTAAACGCGCTTTAATATCCGGAGTGTTGGCGGCGGGATGTGGTGTTTACGACTTGGGGACATTACCGACCGCCTTAACCAGACATGCGTTGGCGCTGTTGGGGGCTCAAGGAGGGGCGCAGCTTCGGATCAATCCCAACGACACCAATGGATTATTGATTGAATTTATGGACCAAAAAGGTTTAAATATTGATAAAAACACTGAAAGAGCCATTGAAAATTCTTACATGAGTGAGGATTTCCCGCGAGCGGGAGTGGACAACTTCGGCGAGTTGGCGTTTGTACCCCAATTAATCGAACCTTATCTAAACGGGCTGATCAGTCCGGAGATTAAAGAATTAATCAAAAAGCGAAATTTTAAAGTCGTGTTTTTATATGACGACGGTAATCTTTCGTTTATACTGCCCGGTCTCTTGGAGATGTTGGGCTGCCGGGTTAAAACGGAAGGTTATGGCGTGGAACGCTCAAATCAGCCGCGGAGCTTACATGAATTATTGGGGGCTATCGGTAAAGCTGCGGAAATCGTCCGGAGCGAAGGCGCCGATTTGGGAATCATCGCGGATCAAAACGCGGAACGGTTAATTCTGCTGGATGAGACCGGCGATTTGTTAAAAGAAGAGCAACTGATCGCTTTGTTGTCGTTTTTAACTTTAAAGTACAAACCGGAAGCGGTGGTTCCGGTTCAAGTGACGGCGCCTCATTATATTGAAACTTTAGCGAAGGAGTTCCGCGGAAAGGTAATCAGGACTAAGGCCAACCCGCGCTCCTTGATGGAAAAAACAGCGCAGGAAAAGTTGTTTCCGACCATCGACGGTCGGGGGAGTTACTTCCCGCAGTTTGATGCGGTTTTTTCCTTGGTTAAGGTAATGGAGTTAATCGCTCGGGAAGAGATTTCCTTATCCAAAGCCAAGGCGATGATCCCCAAGGTGGAACGGGGTTATTTGGAAGCGGAGTGCCCTTGGGATGAAAAAGGCCGGGTGATGCGGGAATTGTTTGAGGAAAATCAGGGCCTACATGTGGAAACCACCGACGGATTAAAGATCTTCCATGATCAGGGATGGGCTTTGGTATTGCCGGATGCCGACGAACCGGTGTTTAAGATTTATGCCGAGGCGAATACCAGTGAGGAGGCGGATGCCTTGACTCAAATGTACTGGAACCGGATCAGCCAATTGCGGCTTCAGTAAGTAAGCTGATTCAGAGATGAGAAAGTTAGGGGTCGCGGAGAGGGAAGCCGGTATAGGAAGTACTACTCAAAGCAATTCCTAATGTCCATGGATTTTGGTCAAAAAGATGGAAAACGGGAAATCCAAATCATCCATGTGCTGCCATTAGCCGGAACTTGACATTATTCCCGAGTATATGTTAGAATTATTCATGCATTCGATGGGAACTCGGAGGAGTGTCCGAGTGGTTTAAGGAGGCGGTCTTGAAAACCGTTGTACCGCAAGGTACCGGGGGTTCGAATCCCTCCTCCTCCGCCAGA
>JAAYHS010000007.1 GCA_012735315.1 Bacillota bacterium
CAGGTCGTGATTCTCTTCGGATAAGACCCGGGCCAGATCAAAACCGAGATTCCCGGCGCCGACAATTACAATTTTCAATTTTATTCCTCCCGGTAAAATACCAGTCTTCAATTAATGAAATCCATACCTAAGTTTCCGTATTTGTCGACAAAAAACTGATGCGCCCTAAAAAGGCGCAAAAATCTGTTAGTCCCGCACCCGGCGAGGCCAGGCTGTAAGGCGGTACCGCTGAATTAAAAATTAACTCTTTAATTATCAAAAATTATACTACAAAGCCATTTGATAAGCAAGTTATAACGGACCGCAAAAACGTTTTAAACCTTTGAATCAATTCGCTTTAAAAACCAATCCTTTTCCCGGTTGATAATCGACCTTGACCCTTTGGCCGCTCCGAACTTCACCCTGAAGCAGCAAGCGCCCCAGCCGCGTCTCCACTTCCTTCTGAATCACCCGCTTCAAAGGCCTGGCGCCATAAGCCGGTTCATAACCCACTCTCACCAAATAACTCTTGGCGGAGTCGGTTAATTCCAAACCGATATGCCGGTCTTCCAACCTCTTCCTAACACGTTCCAAGTGAATTTCGATAATCTCCTTCAAATGTTTTTCCTCCAACCCGTGAAAGACGATGATCTCATCGATCCGATTTAAAAATTCGGGTCGGAAGCTCCGGCGCATCTCTTCCAAGACCGCAGCCTTCATCGACTCGTAGCCCTCTCCATGAAAAGCTCCCTTATACTCTAAAATTTTCTGGCTGCCGACATTGGAGGTCATAATCACTACCGTGTTTTTAAAATCAACCGTTCGCCCCTGTCCGTCGGTGAGCCGGCCGTCATCCAGCAACTGCAGCATTAAATTAAAGACATCGTAATGGGCTTTTTCGATCTCATCAAAAAGAATCACCGCATATGGCCTCCGCCGGATCGCCTCCGTCAGCTGGCCGCCCTCTTCATAGCCGACATAGCCCGGAGGCGCCCCGATCAACCGGGCTACCGTATGTTTTTCCTGATACTCCGACATATCAATCCGGATCATCGTATTTTCATCGTCAAATAGAAACTCCGCCAAAGCCCTGGCCAGTTCGGTTTTGCCCACGCCGGTGGGTCCCAGGAAGATGAAGGAGCCGATCGGCCGGTTGGGATCTTTCAGTCCGGAACGGGCGCGAATTACCGCCTCGGCGACGGCGGTCACCGCCTCCTCCTGGCCGACCACCCGCCGGTGCAACTCCTCCTCCAGATGGAGCAGTTTCCGGATCTCTCCCTCCATCAACTTGGTCACCGGAATTCCGGTCCAGCGGCTGACCACTTCGGCAATGTCCTGTTCGTCCACTTCTTCTTTGATTAATCTGGAACCCTCCTGGTTCTTCGCTAATGAATCCTCCGCTTCTTTTAATTTCTTTTCCAAACCGGTTAATTTCCCGTATTTTAACTCCGCGGCCCGGTTCAAATCATATTCCAATTCGGCCCTTTCGATCTCGGCCTTGGTGGTCTCAATCTCCTCCCGAATCCGATGCAAGTTGTGGATGGCTTCTTTTTCCGAATTCCATCTAGCTTTCAATTCATCGGATTGGACCTTCAGTTCGGCCAGTTCCTTCTCCAAACGGGCCAAACGTTTCCGGGAAGCTTCATCGGTCTCTTTCCGCAGCGCTTCCCGTTCGATCTCCAGTTGCATCACCCGGCGCAACATTTCATCCAGTTCGGCAGGCATCGAATCGATCTCCGTCCTCAATTTGGCGGCGGCCTCATCCACCAGATCTATGGCTTTGTCCGGTAAAAAACGATCGGAAATATAACGGTTAGAAAGTACGGCGGCCGAAACCAAAGCCCCGTCCCGAATCCGGACTCCGTGATGGACCTCGTAGCGTTCTTTCAATCCGCGCAAAATGGAGATGGTGTCTTCGACGGTCGGTTGATCGACTAGCACCGTTTGGAAACGCCGTTCCAAAGCGGCATCTTTCTCGATATATTTCCGGTATTCGTCAAGAGTGGTGGCGCCGATACAATGCAACTCGCCCCTAGCCAGCATCGGTTTGAGCAAGTTGCCCGCATCCATGGCCCCTTCGGTTTTGCCCGCGCCGACCACGGTATGCAACTCGTCGATGAACAAAATTATTTGCCCGTTGGAATCCTGAATCTCTTTTAATACCGCTTTCAGTCGCTCCTCAAATTCACCCCGGTATTTGGCCCCGGCGATCAACGCCCCCATATCAAGTGAGACGACCCGTTTATTTTTAAGCCCATCCGGAACATCCCCCCGGATAATTCGTTGGGCTAATCCTTCCACGATCGCGGTCTTCCCAACACCCGGTTCTCCGATCAATACCGGATTATTCTTGGTGCGGCGGGACAGCACCTGAATCACCCGGCGTATCTCCTCGTCTCTTCCAATTACCGGGTCCAATTTACTCTGAGCCGCCAGTTTGGTCAAGTCCCGCCCGTATTTCTCCAAAGCGTCATAAGTCGCCTCCGGGTTCGGAGAAGTAACCCGTTGACTGCCTCGAATCTCTTTCAAAACCCTAAGTATTCTTTCCCTAGTGAGACCATGCTCTTTAAAAATCTTTCCGGCTGCTCCGTTATCGGCGGTCATCGCCAAAAATAGATGTTCCACCGAGAGATAATCGTCTTTTAGCTTTTTGGCTTCATCTTCCGCTAAAGCCAGCAACCGGTTGAGGCGGCCGGTAACATAAATTTGGTCCGGTCCGCCGACCGGATAGGTCAGCTTCGGAAACCGTTCGATTTCCTGTTTTACCCGGCGGGATAAACTTTCCAAATCGGCGCCCATCTTTGTTAAAATTGAAACCGCCAACCCGCCGTCCTGTTCCAACAAGGCAATGAGTAAGTGCTCCACATCCACCTGTTGGTTGCTTTCCCTCGCCGCCAAACTTTGGGCGCTCATCAAAGCTCCTTGGACTTTCTCAGTCATCCGGTTAAAATCCATCTTCATCAACTCCTTATTGATTCCGGGCGATAGCTCTCTAACCATAAGGTTTGCTTATTTGTTAGCACTCTATGAAAGCGAGTGCTAAATAGAACTGATAAAAATTACCGTTAAGCAAACGGTAGTCCGGTTCTAACTATTTCCATTCTCAATCAATTAAACGCGGAATAATCGAAAATGTTCCGAAGCTTAGTAATTTTAAGGTTGACTAGATAATATCATAAACCGTTTTCAACTCAAGCTCATATAATAATCCTATAATAACAGTCTATGCCAAAGTAATAACATCCGAGGTGGACAGATAATGAAGAAACCGAAGCACCGAAAACCGGGAACTCCGAAACCGTCAATCGAGAGTTCTCCCGTCTATGCCCGGGGAATGGCTTGGCCATGCTGGGATAACCAAATACACTTCGCTGTGGCTCAAATAAGGGGCGGTCCTTTAGCGCCCGATTTAAACGGTTATGTTTACTTCTGGGATGTTCCGGAAGGGACCCAGGTGTTGGCGGCGATTTCCGGTCTTCCTCCTTACCGGCCCGCCCGTGATGATCAACCCCCCATCGGGCCCCATGGATTTCATCTCCATGAATGCGGAGATTGTACCGTCGGCGATCCGTCGAATCCTTTCCAAGCGGCCGGAGGGCATTGGAACCCCGACGGGCAGCCCCACGGCAATCACGCCGGTGATTTCCCGGTGCTCTTTTCCAACCGGGGCCGGGCCGAAATCAGTTTTTTCACCGACCGGTTCCGGGTAATGGACATTATCGGCAAAGCGGTCGTTATTCATCAAAATCCGGACGATTACCGCTCGCAACCGGCGGGCGACTCCGGAAAACGGCTGGGATGCGGGATAGTTAATTTATATAAATAGCCGCCCACCCCGGCCCGCCGGGACACGTCAAAAGTGAAAATGAGTATTATTCGTGCTCGTGCTCAGCGAAGCGGTGCTCGTAATCGTCTTTTGCGAATCTAGATAGCCGAGAATCATTCCCAATCTTCCGTCGAATATGACGCAACATTCTTTTCTTGTTGAACTGCGTCTAAAACCATACAATCGCTAAGCAAGTCGTGAATCGCTTGTTTTTTATCGTTCAGGGCTAGAATCAGAAATCCGGCCCCCAGGGTTAACAGCGACAGGTAGTGGGCAAAATAACGTTTGGAGGCTTGAAATAATGAAATCCGTTGGCCTTCCAAATCGGTGACTTCAAGCTTAAGCGCAAACTTTCCGATCGTGCCTTGAAGTATCGAACTCTCCAATAAAGCATAATATGTCCAACCGATAAGCACGCTTAATATGATCCCCAGCTTCTTAGGAGTATAATAAAACAAGAGCGAGATCGGTATTGCTAAAATAATCATGTCAATCATCATCGCCGCCGCTCGCAATGGAAAGTCCGCATATTTGTATTTAAAAAACTTAAAGCAAGTCCGCTCCCGATAGTTGCCGAAATTATCCCGGACCGGCTTGACAATGCTCTCTTTCTTGTTACAATAGGGGCAAACCTTGAAGTCGGCCTGGTAACTTCTACCGCATTTTGAACAATACATCTTAATCCTCCTTGATAAGGATATTTCTATATATTTCCTGTTTCACCTGCCGAATTCTAAAAAAATCCTATTCAAGTGCAAGGAAATAAAAAAGCCGACGCTTGAAACGCCGGCTTGGTTCATTACTTTACAAGAGTAGCTAACGACTGCTTTAAACCGGATTGCTATTTTAGCCTTAAACCTTATGGCAACTAAAACCCTCCAATCCCCCGGGTTATCTCCAAAGGCTGACCGCTGTCATCCACCGCATAGGCGTTAACGATGGCTCCATAGTACGACTCGCCATCTAAAGCAGCTTCAGTCAAATCAAAACTGGTGTCTTTTATCAAAGTTCCCAATTTTTCAAAGCTATCAAAAAGTCTAGTTTTATATTCGGCTTCCTTGTAAATTTCAATCCGGTAACCGTCGGCTCCCACAACCCCGTTCCATGTGAGTTGGTTGTTACCGGACTCATACTTAATATTGGTTGGAAAATCCCCCAGGATCATTCCCAAGGAGACCGTAACCGTCGCAAATTGATAAATAACGGTATTGTCGCTTTTAAAGGCATGAACCCGGAAGTCATATTGCCCCGGTTTATCAATACAATCCATTCCCAGCTTTTTTTCGGACAACTCTTCATCCAAATCCAGATAAGCTATATACTCGCTATCGGGATCATTCGGATGTTCTTCTTCAGAATCCCATACTATTTTTTCTTCATCATTTACACAATAATATACCTGATACCGCTTGGCTCCGTTTACCGGGTCCCATTTCAAAACGATATAAGCAGTGTGTTCTTTAAGATCAAAGCCCGGAGTCAACGAAGCAGCCTTGAAGGTTTGAGGCATAAAGCCGCCGGTTTTCAGATCCA
>JAAYHS010000062.1 GCA_012735315.1 Bacillota bacterium
AGTCAGATCGGGGTATCAAAGTGTAATTGGTATTGTCGTTTGAGATGTACAAGGCGATAGTGTTCTCGGTAATCCGGTGAGTCGAGTAATCCTTATCCGGCGCCAACTCAATTACTTTTATAGCCGAAGCCACGCCTCCGAAGTCAATCCCGATACTCGAGGCATGATAATCCAATCCCATTAACCCCGAGAGTATCGGAGTGAATTCGAAGATGCCGTTACCTAAGATATCGCCGGTCTTCAGGGCTGCCGTGCCCGGAGTCGGGTTAGTTTCCATGAAGGTTCCGGGGGTTACCGCTTTGGTCAACTGGTTGTTTTTATCATACTCGTAAAGCTTAAGTTTCCCACCGTCATTGACGGTTTTGATGTTTCCGACTTCATCATAGCTGTAATCGAGATTAAGCAATTCCTGACCACCCACGGTCACTTTCATATCATCCAGCCGCCGGTTGGCGTCATAATTGTAAACCGCTTTAGCTCCGTTAGCGTAATTGATACCCGCCAGGGAACCGTCGTCATTGTAATTAATACCGTTAGGCGCGGTAAAACCGGTAACTGCGGTAAGCTGGTTCAAGTCCTTATTATATTGATATTCCAACATCGATAAGGCTTCCGGGTATAAGATTCCGGTGACCAAACCAGCCGGACTATACTGATAGGCTGTTTGATAAGAAGTTCCATCGAAGCTACGATTGATGCTGTTAATTCGGTTCAAGGGATCCGGTAAGTAAGTCTCGCCTTCAAAGTTGTATTTGATTTCGTTACCCGAATCCTTAACCGCCATCCGGTTCCCGGCCTCGTCATAAGTATACTCCACCCAATAACCGGTTCCGTCAGCGCCGGCGGCCTCAACCCGTTGCAACAAGTTGTTATCATAGTACTGATAACTCCACTCCGTCCCCCGCCGGTCCTCCATCCAACTCCGGTTCCCAACTTCGTCATAGCGATACTTGGTCGAGTTCCCCAGGGAATCGACGCTCTCCGCCACTCGGTTCAGCTCGTCATATCGGGCTTTGGTAACCAAGTTGTTGGGAGCGATGGCCTCCACCCGGTTCCCGTTCAAGTCGTAACGATACTGGCTGAAGTTGCCCAGAGGCTGCTGGACTCCGGTGAGCCAGCCGAGGGAGTTATAAGCGTAAACAGTCGCGTTCCCTCTGGCATCGATGACCTTTGTTGGTTGCCCACCCGGTCGTATTCGTACTTTTCATCGTGGTTTAAAGGATCGGTCACTTTCCGGAGCCGTCCCAGGCTGTCGTAATCGCTGGTTACGGTCTGGTTGTTAATATCCGTTACCCCGGTCACCCTGCCGGTCTTGTCGTAGGCATAGGTTTTTTGGACCCGGCCCCTGCCGTCTTTTACCTCTACAAGCCAGTTTCTTTTATTATACTCATAACTAGTGGTCACGCCATTAGCGTCCCGCTCCACTTTCTTATTCCCCACCAGATCGTGTCAAAATGCCAAAGTGGTGAAAAGTAGTCGCCGGGTTGTAGCCAAAAGCATTGGTATTGCTACATTTACAGCCTTGCCGACAAGACAAAAATTCCATTTACACAATTGTCGATCCGGGTTCATTTCCGCAACCGGCGGCCCAGCTGCTTATTCCATCGGGTACATGTGATACATCGCCGTAGCGAATTCCAAAAATCCGGGGGAATCATTCCCCGATCTCACCCCCAATTGGGGGACGGTCTCCCCTAGTTCGGGAAGTATTTCCCCAACAACGAGGTTAAGTCAGTCTTCCGGTTGTGGCAAGGTGGAGGCTATTTGACGCTTACGGTGAAGGTAGTCCTGGAGAATGAGTTTGCGGCTTGAGTAGGGAACATGAAAGACCGGGCGGGTGGTGCCCTCCCGGTCATGGAATTTGAGAAATTTGCGCGCAGAGAGTGTGAGTAGTTACAGCTATCGCTGCAGCGAATTTCAAATTAGGAGACCTTTTTTCCTTGATCAAGCTTATTTTTCGCTTCATTTTTGCCGGGATTGATTTTTTAATGTCCGACAACTTGTAAAGAATAACAAAGATGACAAAACTGTATATAAATTAGATAGAGTGAATAGGGCAAAAAAATCAAGTCTCTGTCCACCATATATAAATAAGACAAAGCCAAAAATTGTAGGAATACCGGAAATAACGACCGAAAGTGTATATGTTTTATCTCGACTAATATTGTTAATTTTTTTAAACAATATACACATAATTAGAAAAAATAAAATAAACGAAATAATCCAAAATGTGCTTCTAATAATATTTTGAATATGAACCTCATTCGATATGCCAATATTTTTAAAAAACAAAACAAAAATCAACATGCATACTTGATAAATATAATGAATAAATAATAATATAATTCTATTAAGAGATTCCGGGGGGCTCAAACTTAAACTGCTAGATTCCCCTATATTTTGATTAATAGAAACATTTTTTTCGTTAATTATTAAAATATTAGGTAAATCCCACACAAATTGTCTTTTAAATTTTGGGATTGTTTGAAGAAACAACGAAACTAATATGAATCTTATCCCCCAAGGAATTACAGCCCTAGAGAAATCTATTGGTACTATAATTATACTCTTAGCAAAAGAATGCAATATTAGTAAAAATATATTATAAAATCTTTCCTTTGCAAAGATCATCCTTAAATTTAAAAAACTATCTCCTATTGTTTTCTTAAAAACCAAATAACAAGTAAATTGATATAATAAACAGAACATAAATGTGTATTCAAATACATCTTTTAAATTTTTATTTGTAATTAAAATAACTAAAAAAATTACGTATGTTATTATTGCATCTAATAATATACTGAAAATTCGTTTAGATACTTTCGCTTTCTCCAAAAAAGACCCCCCAAGTTAGTCAATCTCAATGCACTATATCCCAAAAACTACATCAATTACAAGGCTATTTAAAATATTATCCTCCATATTGCTTTTAATTGTTTCTTTAAGCGTCTCGTGGCCTTGAAAAGACCTCATAGTATCCACAAAACCAAATGACATACTCTTAACTCCGTCTGTTAATAATCCCACTCCTCCTAATGCTGCTGCAAAACCACCTGTTCCATTAATAATAACACATCCACCAATTATTTCAATAAGACCACCTACCATATTTTTTGTACCTTCCTTAAAGGTATCCCAATTTATTTTATTGGTATTTTTACCATTCTGATTCTGTAAATCATTCACATAGTCTTTAAACTGATCAGCTAATGAAGTCGTTTTTTGAGGATCGTAATTAAATCCAGAAAATTTCTCCTCTAACAAACTACCTTGTGCTTTTTCTCTCGCCTTTTCATCTTTAATATCAAAAGTTTCTTTCATCCTTTGTTCCCAGTTTGAATTCTTTTTCGATTTATCTTCAACCACTGGTTTATACTTATTATCTTTAGTTTCCTTTTTATTTTGAGTTTTGTCTTGTCCATCCTTGGATGGCTTTGGCTTGTCAACCACTTTATCCATTTGTTCGGTTTTTTTCTTTTCTTGGTCATCAGCAATATTCTTTGTATCACCTTCAGGTTTCTTATTAGGATCTACCCCTTGAACTGGCTGAGCCGAGCCTTTCTGGGTGTTTTGTGTACCATCCCCACTACCTGAATTAGGAGAACCATCAGTGCCACCTGTATTTGTATCCGTCTCCGAGCCACTGGTATATCCCATATCGGCTAATTGGCTTTCGGTAAAGTAACTAGTATTCGCCGTATCTGCTTCATCTTGTGCAGCCCAGGTATCTTCCAAAGAGAATCCAGTCGGATCAATCCACCTCAACGGATTATTCGCCGTATAACTATACAAATTCGGATTATTCGGATCCGCCACCGGATCTTCGCTAATAAACCTCCCTAAATCCGCATCATACCACCGGGCGTTG
>JAAYHS010000063.1 GCA_012735315.1 Bacillota bacterium
ATCGGTTCAATAGATCATACTCATACTCCCAGTACTCCACACCCTCGCCGCTGATGGTAAAGGTCACCGTATCGCCGGATATTTCAAAAGTATTACCCTTCTTCACCATATTCCCGGCGTTATCATAAGCGAAAGCATATTTACCGTCAGTCTTCAAGCGGTCACTATTGGTGTAATACAGCGACTCAAACTCCGCGGTCTGCACCAAGGTCACCCTGGTAAACTTCCGGTTGCCGGCGGCGTCGTATTGATACTCTTCCGTCCTTGTCTCGGCCTCCTGATAAACCCGGAGCATCTGGGCAATTTCGTTCAAGAAGGTCGCCTTGTTCACCGGTTCAAAGTTCCGGCCCCGTTCGTCGTATTTGACGTGCAGCTTCAGATACCGGGTCGCCAGCTTCTCTTTTAAAGTGAGCGTAATGACTCCCTGGTCATCCTTTTGATACTCCCAGTCGGTCCGGGGTATCAAAGTATAATTCAAATTATCGGTTGATACGTATAACGCGATGGTATTCTCATTAATCCGGTGCGTAGCGTAATCTTTATCCGGGACCAGCTCGATCTTTTTCACACCCGGCGCTACCATTCCGAAGTCAATCCCGATACTGGAAGCGTAATAATCCAGTCCCATTAACCCCGAGAGTATCGGAGTGAATTCGAGGATGCCGTTGCCTAAGACATCGTTCGTTTTCAAAGCCGCCGTTCCCGGTGTCGGGGTGGTCTCCAGGAAGTTTCCGGAGGTCACCGCTTTTGTCAGTTGATTGTTCTTGTCGTACTCATATGTCTTAAGTTTCCCGTTGTCGGTGATGGTCTTGATGTTACTGATTTCATCATAAGTGTAACTGAGATTCAAAAGCTCTTGTCCGGCCACGGTCACTTTTAACTGGCTCAATCTCGAAATAAGCGGATCATAATTGTAAACCGCGGAAGCCCCATTGGCGTAAGTAAGGCTCTGCACGCTGCCGTCGATGTTGTAGTTAATGCCGTTCCTCGCGGTAAACCCGGCCACCTCAGTCAACTGGTTCAAGTCGTTATATTGATACTCAATCATCGACTTGGCTTCCGGGTACAAGATGCCCTTAACCAACCCGGCCTTGTCGTATTGGTAAGCGGTTCGATAAGCAGCGCCGTCGAAACGGCGTTCAATGTTATTGACCCGGTTCAACGGATCGGGTTGATAGGTAAGCGTAAAACAATCCCCACCTTGACAAAACCGGGTGGGGTTTATTTTTTAATTTTTAGCCTTACAAAACTTCGGTAAAATTTTCGACCACGGCAAAATCTCATCAAAAGCCTGTTTATCACCTAAATCCATATTGGGCATTTTTTCAAACAAGAACTTCAAATACTCAAATGGATTCAGTCCGTTTTCTTTAGCCGTCTCCACAACACTATAAATCGTCGCGCTAGCGCCGGCTCCCTTGGCAGTATTGGCAAACAACCAATTCTTGCGACCGATAACGAAAGGCTTGATGGAACGTTCACTCCGGTTATTATCAATCTCTAATCTGCCGTCTTTCATAAATCCTTCCAACTTGTCCCATTGGTTGCGACAATATTGGATTGCTTGACCTAAGGCGCTCTTTGGCAATACTCTGGGAGTCTGGTATTTTAACCAGTCTCTAAAGGCATCCAACACCGGACGGCTGTGTTCGATACGTTTTTGATACCTTTCCTCCGGAGTAACATCTTGTAGTTCCCGCTCAATCGCAAAAAGCTTATTGCAAAAATCCAGCCCTTCCCCGGCCACTGTCGGCGTATTTTTTTGTGACGCAGGCAAGGCTTTTAAGGCCTCGTCGAATTTCCGACGGGCATGCGCCCAGCATCCTACAGGGGTAATATTGGGTAGGTCGTTATAACCCCCATATCCATCCGTATGCAGGTAGCCTTTAAATTCTTTTAGGAATTTTGCCGGGTGTTTCCCGGAACGGGTAGTCTGGTAATCGTATAAGATAATTGGCGGTCCGTCTCTCCCGGTGCGATATAACCACATATAGGAAGTGGATTCCGCTTTGCGATCCGGTTCATGCAGGACCTGAAGCGTAGTCTCATCAGCATGCAAAATGTCTTTGGCAAGCAGATGTTCGCGCATTCTCTCATATAGTTGCTTTAGCCATCGGTCTGACGCCTGGACCATCCAATTAGCCATCGTCTGTCTGGAAATGCTGATCCCTTGTCTTTTAAAATCTTGTTCTTGCCGGTATAACGGCAGTCCCATCACGAACTTTTGGTTCATCACACAGGCAATCATGGATGGGGAAGCGATACTGTTAGGTATGGCCGGTTTTGGCGCAGGGGCTGTTACGATCGGCGTCTTAATTCCATTTTTTTCGCAGTTACGGCAAGCATAGATGTATTGAACGTGTTTTATTCCGGTGATTACTGGTGGTACATATTCAACTTCTACCCGTTCTTGTTTGCTCATTTCATGCAAAGCGCCACCACAGCATGAACATACTTGTTCTTCTTCCGACAACCGGTATTCTATCGTTTTGATTGGATGGTTTCTTAGCTTTTCTTCTTTGGTTTCTTTTCCTTTACGTCGGGTATAGCTGACTTCGATAGTAGCTTTTTCCGGCGCATCCGGTTTGGATTCCACTTCCGCTTCGTTAAATATACCAAGCTGCTCCGGTAAGCTTTTTTCACTGGAACGCCCAAACTCTCGCTGTTTGCTTAAGCGAAACTGTTCTTCATACCAGTTTACTTTGGCTTTAAGTTCGTTAACTTGTAGTTTTAAATATGTAATTTCCTCTTGTGGCGAATCAAAGGAAACTCTTGCAGTTACTGTATTTATCATATTTATTTGTTTCTACATCGGCAAGCGGATTCCTTTTAATTTCTTTGACTTTTTTCAGTATTAGTAAGGGTTTAAACAACTTTTTCGACTTTCACTTCTTTATGCGCTTGTGCTTGTTCAATACTAAGTCCATCCAATAACCAGTTTAATTCCCGTCTGTTGATATCTAATAGCTGATTTTGATTTTGCCTGGACCATTTAAATTTTCCTTTTTCCAATCTGCGGTAATGCAGCCAAAAGCCGTTGTGTTCCCATTGCAGTATTTTTAGTTTGTTGCAACCTTTATTGCAAAACACATATAGGGCAGTAGAGAATGGATCTAGTTTGAAGCTTTCTTGGACGATTACTGCAAGTCCATCAATGGATTTTCGCATATCGGTGCTACCGCAGGCAAGGTATACTTTAACCGATTCCGCCAGTTTCAGCATAGCTTGTTCAGGGTTTTTATGATATTTAATAAGTGTACCGGCTCAAACCCAGGCGTAACTTCAATGGTCATATTGGCTATTTTGATATCAATTGCTTGATGGGAGGTTGCCCCAAGGTTCGCTTCGGGGTTTATTTCAATTTCTTTTGTATCTATTGCCAGCCATTTTACTGGTTCTCTTATCTGTTTTTGAGGCTGGGTTTGTTCTCTTTGCAACTTTAGATACCAAAAATTAAAGGTGCGTGGGTTGATATTTTTTTCTTTACACCAAGCAGCTTGGGTTTTGCCGCTGGCCTGAAATTCATTAAATCTTTTTTCCCAGACTGGGCGGCCTTCCGGTTCTTTTGTTTTACGCAAGATAATTCCCCCCTGTGGTTTTTGGGGATATTATCTCATGTGAAATTTTAAATTTCTATGTGTGTAAGATTTGACGCTTACTTTTCTCTAATGCCCTTAATAAGTTCCTCAAAAGGATCTTTAATTTCACCTGTAAATGGATTAACATAAAATGTCCTTCCAGCAGCTCCTTTTGACTCCCCTGGAGATAAATTTATAATGTAAAAGCCTGTTTCTTTATCTATTCCACCATATTCGAGTAAAAATTTTTCGTAATCGTACTTCTTTGCAATAATATTAATTGCCTCCTCGGGTGAAATTTTGAATAAATTTGTTTTGCTTTCCATCACACTTTTCTCCCCAGAATCTGAAAAAAGGATTAACTTTGTTTTAACTGGACTTACAAAAATTATACATAAAAAACCAATAATTAGCCCAATGGAGATTGAGACTTTTTTAATTTGTATTTTCATTGCCTTTCCCCCGTATTATCACTTATTCCAAGGAGAGTTTTGATATATGTTCCAGAAGTTTTGATCTCTATAATCATTTTCTGTCCTGTACCTATCAATATTCCCAGTTCCGGCATTATAACCCGAATAAGTTGCCCTTGCAGTATTTGTTTCAATTTTCAATTGACAAATACAGTCCGGCTCCCTTTATGCCTTAATGCCGCTCTGTCTCTTCCATCCTTTAATTCCTGGTCGGCGTCTTCTAAAAATTGTTCCATCAGTGTCCTTGCTACTTCACAACCAATTTCAAAAAATTTTCTCTCAATTGTCTTGAATGTTACCGTTTCAACAGTTAAACTATTCATATCACGCCTCCTGTTGTTTGTCGCTTTAGCAACTTCTAAACTACAGGAAAATCGTGATTATGGGAAGACCTTTTTGGAGGTTTTCCCATATTTTTTGCCTACGATAATTTTACTCTAAGTTTGGGACAGCCCCCTTTAAAAATAACGGATGTAAATTGCGAACTATTCTTGACACAATCATGGCTTAAAACACATAAATATCAAATCTCATTGAAATATACGCAAAATTCTTGACACTACCTTAAACGCTTTTTCAATTGAGCTTTCACGGCGTTTGTACCGTTCTATAATTGCCGTTTCAATGGTAAATGACGTAATCTCGGCACCTTTAAATTTACCTCGCTGGCTTTGGTATGTAATGTTCTTTGATAATATCCGGCTCTTGTATCTTTTCGGGCTTCTGTATGTTCATATCGCCTAGCATTTGTTAATCTATCAGCTTCTTCATCAAGGAGTTATTTAATGTCTCTTCGACACTGGTTCGTACCAGCTTGTCCAATTGATTCTTTATAGCGCTTTGATTAAGTTGTATAATATTATCCATGGAAGCCCTCCTTTTGGTATTTTGTTGTCTTTTCCAACTTCAAATTTACCATTTTGGAGGTCTCCCTGTAAATGTGCGCAATTAATTATACGTTATCGATTAAAGGCAACGGTCTACCTACTTATCTTTAGAGTAATTGCCGAATGTTGATTTTTCTTTATAATCCTGTTTTTGATTCGTTCTTGCATTGGTTCGCTTCGTTGCCTGAAAGTTGCCGTGTCTCCAGATTAATCCAATCTTCCGGTCATGTAAGGTGGAGGTTATCTGACGCTTACAGTGATTCAGTAGAATGCAAAGCTGTGTTACAGGGAACGATTCCGGTATTGTTGATCGCTAGTCGCCAGAATGAAATGAAGTCCCCAGCCAGCTTAATCTAGAAGATCAGTATCGAAAAGTTTCCAAGTATTGTTTTCTTTAATAAAGTAATATCTTACCTTTTTTATGTATTCTTCCCCTTCAAAGCCATCTTTTCTAATCAAATCAACTTGGTATTTATTTTCGTTTAGTAATTCATATGCAGTAATTTCTAAATATCCTAAAACTACTATTTCGCTTTGTTTCTCCATTTTTTGATATTCTTCTGCACTTGTTATATTTTTGTAATATCTTTCCAAATAAAAGCTGGAAAGCAAATTGTATTGACTTAAATAATCGCGTTTAACATCTATTGAAATGTAATCCAATAAAACCTTTTTAAATTCATTATCATTTATTTTATCACTTCCCTTAATATCAAATGCAAAGATATTTTTATTCAAGTTTAATTCCTGGTTTTGATTATAATTCTGAATTATAAAAATCGACGCCAAAAGTATAATTACTAATATAATTTTAACCTTTTTCATTTCCATCCTCCTCACTATTAACGCCAATCCCAAGTTGTGGGTTGACCATTTACTCTTTCTCTAAGATCTACATGTATTGAATTGAAACTGTAGATACCTATACCGCCTATTTCAGTAATAGTTTTTGCAGTTGAAAAGGCCGTTTCTTTATCGACCATAGTGCCATCTTTGTAAAATTGGACATCCGCAGCCATATATCCTTTCGCTGAACCGTGTTCAGTAGTTTCATATTTTACTTGTTTATCCTTTGGTTTATCTTTATATAAATCATCATGTTCTTTTTTTGTCCGATCTCCTTCAGTTATTACAACTTTATCCGCTCCTAGCTTGTTAGCCAACTCAACTACAGCAATTACTACCTGCGGATTTGAATTAACATGGATATAGGTATCACCTACCCAAACAACTGTATTGTGGTTATATTTACTAGTATCATATCCCGCAGCTTTTAATAGATCATCAAGGGCATTGTTAAACTTTTCTTGAGCCTCTCTAAACGCATCAGGATTAGTACCTTTTGTTTCTCTTGCTTTTTCCAATGCTTCCGCTGCAGTTTTATAAGCCTCTTTCGCCTCCTCTAGCGTTGGTGGTGCCACAGGAGTTTCAACTGCTACCCCTGGATTTGGATTTGGTCCTTCTTTCGTACTTGGTCCATCTTCTTGCGTTTTTGGTTCAGGAGTAGGTGGTGTTTCAGGACCACACGAACTTTCTGAACCCGAATCCCCTGAATTACCACCATACCCCATCTCCGCCAATTCACTCTCAGTAAAGAAACTGGTATTCTCCTCATCCGCCGCATCTTGAGCAGCCCAATCATCACTAAAATAAAGTCCAGTCGGATCAATCCACCTCAACGGATTATTCGCCGTATAACTATACAAATTCGGATTATTCGGATCCGCCACCGGATCTTCGCTAATAAACCTCCCTAAATCCGCATCATACCACCGGGCGTTG
>JAAYHS010000064.1 GCA_012735315.1 Bacillota bacterium
GTGAATATTTATAAAAATACGAGCAAAGCGGCGAAGGAGTATGGGTATGAAGATAATTTAGTGGTTGGAGCGAATATCGCCGGGTTTAAGAAGGTCGCCGACGCCATGTTGGCGCAGGGGATTGTGTGAAAGTAAAAGAATTGTAATTAAAGCTTTGGGTAAAATATTATAGAAAAAGGGACTTTCTTATTTTTGATTTTGTCGTAAATAATTGTTGTTCTCAAAAGCATTTAGATTTGAAGTTAGATCTTCAGCGTTCGTTTTTCCGCATTATGTCATAAAACAAGCCCGGCTACAAGGTCAAAGCCCGCTGAATGGCTCAATATTTTATACTAAAAAGGCGAGAACTTTGTATCTTGTAGCCGGATAGCTTTAGCTTTCGGTCGGCTTCATGTAAAACAGACCAATTCATCCAAATGTCTGGTATAGAAGTTTTTTTGAGAAAGCCTGAATTTATAGAATCTACCTAACCCAAATTACCCTTTTACCTACAGTTTGATTTGTAGTATAATTTGGATCATTCTGAAAATCGATTGCTACATCATCGCTCCAGACACGTACTCCGCTATGAGTATTTTTTAAACTATCCAATTGGTATTTTCCTGAATGATCAGTAAATTTTAAAATCGGCTCCATATGGGGATATTTATCACGATCAACATACACTTTATGGTGTAATTTACCATTTATTTTAACAACTTCAATTGTTATTAGATGGGAATCAGCCAAATTCCAATGTGGGTCATATTGTCTCATTATTGACAACAGACCTTTTGTACCGTCAGCCGTGTCTGTTAATGGAACCCGCAAAACCTCTCCTTCTAAGGCTTTTTGAAAAGGAGTGGCGTAATAGTCGGAGTTGGTTCCACTATTTACATCCCACGTATTCCATTCCCACTCACCCGGTGAAGATTTAATTTTACTGGTTGAATAAAATTTTGATATATCACCGTTCGGACCAATTTTCGGATCATATAAAACTTTTTTTACTAATAGACAACCATCTTTACAATAGAAATTATCTACCTTAGATCTTGTCGCTCCGGGGTCCCATTGTACGATATAGGAGTTCATTTGATCGGCATTTCCGATCATACCGTAATAAATACCATATCCACCACCATAGTCTCTAACATTTTTTTCGTTAAGAATATTACAAGTAGCACGATATGAAATAGTCACTTCATCGGTTGTTGCTTTATCGTTAAACATAACTTGCATATTGGTCAATTTTCTACCAGTTAAATTATCCTTTAAGTCGTTAGGAGGATTAGCAACTTTGCCAAATTCATTTTCGGTGATTCTCCAACGAGCAACCCTTGAAGAAGTGGGATTATGATCCGTATGCGAGAAAAAACCGGTCGTTATTAGATCTACTACTCCTTCAGGAGTAACTAGAATAGGACTATTTTGTAAGTAGAAATTAACATTAGCGTTTGCAGTTATTCCGCGGTAATTTCCGGTGGCTCTAATTTCAATTCGTGTCGGGTTGGTTTGATTATCCGGCGAATAAGTACAACTGACAGTAGCAGGAGAACCATCAAAGATTTTAGCATTTTTAAATAAATTTACGGTAGTATTAGGAACTACACCGGAATTAATTTGAGCTTGAACATCCAAAATAGCTACTTTAGCGGCAGCTTCAGCAGCGTATTTAGCAAAAATTCGATTTTCATTTGCTATAGCAAACCCGGGTTCATTGATGATCATTGTAGATATTCCGGCAGCTAAAATAATAAATATTACCATTAAGAATAATACTATTGGGAAAGCAAAACCTTTTTGATTATTCATTGCAATTAACACCTCCTAAAAAAGTTAAAGAAATAATTATAACATGATATTAAAATATTTAGTTTTTTGTCAATTTTGGATCGTTAAGAGCAATAACAGAAGTAGTGAGAGTAGTTTGATCTGAAAATTCAATGGTAATGTCAATTGTTTTATTCAAGGGATCTTTTTTATTATATTCACAATTTAAAGCCTTAACAGGATATTTAGTAATAACTTTGACATCTAAACCGTTATCAATACATAAATAGTTATCGGCGTTTAAAAACAACCGGTATTGGATGACATTCTCATAATTGCTTGGATCCAAAGTTGAAAAAACAATACTCTTCTTATCAGCAGTTAGATCAGCTTGGACGGCATATCTTAATTCTTCACTAATTAGATTCATAGTTTGTCTTGAATCCCATATTTCTTCCATAGTATTGGAAATAGTCAAATGCGAGTCAAACGATAATCTAGTGAAAGAAATAAGGGCTCCCGCCACTAAAAGAGCAATCACTAATCCTACTAAAATTTCTACAAAAGTGAATCCATGCTCGATATTTTTGGTTTTCATCATTAAAACCTCATTTTATTAATATTGCGTAAAACATGTATCTAAAAAGATTGATCGATTCGCTCCATTGAATTGCCAGTTAACAGTTATTCTTATTGGAATAACTCTATTATTTTTAAAGAAGGTATTAACATTGGTGGTATTTTCAATTGTAGTAGTAATGGTATAATTAATACCATTTAAATGGACAACCTCAGAATTGCCATCCAAAGCTTGCCAAACAGCTGAATCACGAGTTAATACATTCATAGAGTCGTTACGATCTAAATATTTTAATGATTCAATTCGCTCGCGAGCTAAATTAATCGCGGTATTACGCATTTTGGATTCGTTTGAAATGTTAAAAGATTGTTGATTAGCTAGCATTAATGAACTGGCAATCATGCCAATTATGAGTATTGCAATTAATGCCTCTATAATTGTTAGTCCAGCTTCAAACTTACAATTAAACATAGAGTAAACCTCGTTAAAAATTGTTATTATTTTACTCAAGATTATTATACCCAAAGATAAATATATTGGCAATAGGTCTCTCAATACATACAGTTAAATAAAATTTGGGTTATTAGGAGACAATGATTGTAAATGGCGTTTTTATCTTGTGCTCTAATTATATCGTTAGTATTAACTGTTTTTGTTTTTCATAAAGATTTTAAAGAATATTATCCAACCCTAATTTTCTCCGCTCTTGTCGCCGTCATCTCCGATCTTTTCGGAATCGTATCCAACCAATGGATCTACCACGGCCCGACCGTCGGCGGTCTCAGCCTTTGGTCCGTACTGGGGATCGCCCCGGCGGAAGGAGGGCTGTTTATTAGATTATTCCCAAAATCGGAGAATCGTTTAATTAAAGCCGGTTATTGGGTGGGATGGGCGTTACTAAACACTTTCGGGGAATGGTTTTTCGTCCAAGCCGGATGGATTGAATATATTAAATGGAACTCTTGGCGGGCATTCCTTTATTACCTTTTCTTTTTTGGTGCCGTATGGTTCCAGGAATA
>JAAYHS010000065.1 GCA_012735315.1 Bacillota bacterium
CCCCGGCCCATTTTAAAAAAGGTCGCATCTTTTTTCTCCCGCTATCCAAATATGGTCGAAAGACGGAACGATCCGGATTTTTATTTGATAATTGTTAAGTACACAGCCTATTTTATCACAATCAGGTTGGTTAATAAACGGATCCAAAATTGCGATCAAAAATTTACCTTGGCGGTAACCGGATACTATGCGGCCCAAAATCGGTAATAAACCTTGTTGATGCCCCTTGGGATTGAAGTCCGGCGTTAATTACTACTAAACGATTTTAGTTCTTCCCGGTATCTTGACATCCGGCGGGTTGTGGTGCGACCGGGAGCGGATGCGGCAAGGATTTCAACAGGTCAATATCGCTTATACGTCACTTAAAGAACGCCGGATGGGGATCCCTGTTCCCGTTTTTCCCGGTAAAACACTCTGTGACTTCGTGCCGTTTTATTTTACCAATCGTTCGCCGATGCTTTACGCTATTTATACCGACAGCGTGGAAGGATATACCGGCGGGCAATCTTCAATTATATATTTGGTAACTACTATCGGCGCCGTAATATCGGGTAACCGGAAATGGTGTTTCACCGACGGACATGCAGTTGAGTTCGTGACGGATTTTTATAATTCATTGGAAGGAATATCCGCCGTTGATTGGGAATTGATCAATAGTTGGAGTTGGAAAAATACACTTGAGGACAATGATCGCAAACGCCGTAAACAAGCGGAGTTCCTGGTGGAAAATTCCGTGCCGTGGAAATGGATCGAACGTATTGGCGTCATAAACCACGCCATGAAAAAACGGGTTGAAGAAATCATCCGGGGTAATGAACACCGGCCGGTGGTTAGCATTGAGACCGGTTGGTATTATTAGGAGGGTAAGTATGATGATTACTTTGGCGCGGGGAAATATTTTAAACGCCGAGACTCAAGCGGTGATCAATACCGTCAATACCAAGGGAATCATGGGCAAAGGCATAGCCTTACAGTTTAAAAAGGCTTACCCGAATATGTTTAAAGCTTATGCGAAAGCCTGCAAAGAAGGTAAAGTGGCAATCGGAAAGATGTTTGTCTGGGAAAATGATACCATGTTTGGCCCCAGCTATATTATAAATTTTCCGACTAAGGAAGACTGGCGAAAACCTTCCAAAATACAATACATTCAAGACGGTCTTCAGGATCTTGTCGAAGTTATCCGGAAGTATAAGATTACTTCCATTGCCGTACCGCCGCTGGGGTGCGGCAACGGCGGATTGGATTGGCGAGAGGTCAAACCGTTAATCATCTCCGCTTTGGAAAAACTGCCGGAAGTAAAGGCGGTTCTTTATGAACCTTCGGAGAGCCGGGAGCAATATCAGCGAGAAACTGATATCGCAAGCCAAAAAATGACAATCAGCCGCGCTTTGATTATTAAAGTATTGCAGCAATATTGCGTGCTTGGCTATGAATTAACCTTGCTTGAGATTCAGAAATTGCTGTATTTCCTTCAGGAATTGGGAGAACCGTTAAAACTGCGCTATGTAAAATATCTTTACGGGCCATATGCCGATAATCTCCGTCATGTTCTCAGCGCTTTTGAAGGTGTCTATACTAAGGGATTTGGTGACGGAACCAGAAACCCGGATGTTGTGATCCATATATTACCCCAAGCGATTGCAGCAGCGGACGACTATTTATCCAAAAACGCCCTTGCTTATGAAGAGTCCATCAAAAGGTTGGACTTAGTTAAACAATTGATTGAAGGTTTTGAGACTCCTTATGGAATGGAACTTTTGGCTACCGTTCACTGGCTAATTAAAAAAGAAAACATTGACACGAAGAATGATGAAAAACTAATCAGCGCGGTCCACCGTTGGAACCCTAGAAAGGCAGCAATTATGAAACCGGCCCATATTCAAAAAGCGGCGCAGCGGATTGAGCAATTTTTTACTATATTGGGAATCGGGTGATCGATCATGCCTACCGACACATCGGAAAAAGGGCTTGAAACCATCGTTGTTCAGTCTTTGGTTAATGATGCTGGATATCGTCAAGGAGAACCTGGAGACTTTGACCGGGAGTATGCCGTCGATCTTGCAAAGCTAACTGAGTTTGTCAATGAAACACAGCCCAAGGCCTATGAAGCGCTTTCGCTGGGAGAGGATTGCCCGCGCCGGACCAAGTTTCTCGGGCGGTTGCAAGGTGAAATTGCCAAACGGGGAGTTATCGATGTCCTTCGTTTGGGAGTCAACGATGGGCCGGTAGCTCTGGATTTGTTTTATGGGACTCCCTCGGTAGGGAATTTAAAGGCGCAGGAGTTATTTACTAAAAATATTTTTAGTGTCACCCGGCAGTTACGGTATAGTCAAAATGAAACCCAATTGGCTTTGGATTTAGTGGTTTTTATTAATGGCTTGCCTGAACCAGTACTGATCTTCAAGTTAAGTACCCAAACATTCCTTGGAAGAATATTATTGGGATGAGAAATCGCCTTATTCACGCATACTTTGATATCAATTTGGATGTTCTGTGGAATACCATAACTCAAGATTTGCCACCGCTTTTAGCAGAACTTGAAAAGGCAATTGTACAAGAATCTAAAATCACCGAAGCTTAACGCCATTATAATGATTTCTGACCTCAGCTTGTAAACCGCTAATCCCTCAACCTTTAACTAATGCTCCGCTGCTTCGTTCCCAGTTACCAGTTACGAACGATTCGGGTGATGTTTTCGGGTTTCGTTCCCAGTTGGAAACAATTCAGGTGGTGCTCTGGAGCTTCGTTCCCAGTTACGAACAATTTGGGTGATGCTTTCGGGTGTTGTTCCCAGTTACCAGTTGAAAATAATTCGGGTGATACTCTTGAGTATCGTTCCCAGTATCAATTACTTAATCAGTCATTTTTTAATTAGAAACCGGCAGCTGTGAACTGTGAACTGGCAACTAGCCCTCAAAACCGACCCTCAGTTGTGAACTGGTAACTAACCCTTCAAAACGAGCCTCCAGCCTTGAACTGTAAACAGGGAACGATCATTCAGAATCAGCCTTCGCCGAGTGAAAATTTAACGAACTTCAACCGAAAAAAAGGAAAACCTATCTTTCCAGAGAAATACAACCAATATAAAATTACTATTTTTGAAATCCAACTCTGCGTCCAATTCGAATGGAAAGAGGGTCGGACCATGATTTATGAACTGAAGGAATACTCATTCGGGGGAACCATCGGTAAGGGTTTTAATCTATATTTCGATAATTTCCTGCAAATCTTTCTGATTTCGCTTTTGTGTCAAATACCGCTGATGCTGATCATGCCTTCCAACAACTGGGCGGCGGAGCCGGGGCGGGTCGATAGAGCGGTCGCCTATTTAATTCAAATCGGCATATTTATCTTGCTGAATATCATCATCCAAGCGTTTCTCTCCGCTTGCGTGGTCAGTTTAATCTCGCAAAAATTTTTAGAGGATAGCGGCACGGTTTTTGAACCGAAATTCACTTCCATCCTGCGGCTAATCTTTCCCGTCGCCGGGCTTTCGCTGCTCGTCGGATTGTTGACGTTTTTAGGCGGAATAGCCCTAATCATCCCCGGCATTATCATCGCCTTGGGATACAGCATAGCGGTCGACGTGATGGTGATAGAACGGGAAAACATCCGGAATTCGATGCGCCGTAGTTGGGAATTGACCAGGGGGGCCAAGGGCCGGATCTTCGGGCTGCTTCTGGTGGCCGGGATCATCGTCGCCTGCATCCGACTGCCTTTGCTATACTTGTTGCAAACCATCTTTAAAAAGGTGGAATTCCAGCCTTACCTGGAAATGTTCGTATCCGCTCTCTTAGAGCCGATCTATGCCTGTATTCTGGTGGTGGTCTATTTTAACTTGCGCATCAAAAAGGAAGGCTTTAATATCGAGCACTTAACCAAGCAATTCGAGTTGGCAAACGACTACGGCGCCGCGGTGGAAGGCTGACTTGACTGATAAAAGATGCGGAAAAAGAAAGAAGTGATCATTGAAACCCCGGAGAAGATCCGTTTCTCGCACCAAATCGCCGAGTTCGGAACGAGGATCGCCGCCTACGTCATCGACCAACTGCTCCAATTGATTATCGCCGCGCTCCTCATTTGGCCGATGATCGGTTATTCGGTGAGTTTGACCGCGCCTAAAATGACCTATTTGACTGCGGCCTTTTTGCTGATTATCCTCTTTTTAATGCGCTGGTTCTACTTTGTCCTTTTCGAATTAATCATGGAAGGCCAATCTCCGGGCAAAAAGATGATGCGGATCAGAGTGATCCGGGATAACGGGGACTCCCTCGATTTAGAAACGATTGTCTTCCGCAATTTTTTGCGGATCATCGACGGTTTTCCGATCGTCCCCCTTTTGGGCGGATTCATCGCTTTAATCGATCCCCTGAGCCGGAGATTGGGGGACATGGTGGCCAATACGATCGTGGTCAAAGATATGCATCACCGGCTCCGGCTTCCCGATTTCGAGGTTAACCTGAACCGGCTTCAGGAGGACCGGGAAGCGCTTCTCATTAAGCAAAGGCTGAGCGAGAACGAATTATATATTATCCGGCGTTTCTTAAACGAATACCATAAACTGCCCGCCGCCAAAGGGGCGGAGTTGGCCCGGAATCTGGCGGATCAAGTCCGGAAAAAATTGGGGATTGAGACGGAGGGCGGCGATTCACTTCTGTTTTTAGAAAGGGTCTATCATCAGCATGGCGTCGATCACCAAGAGTGAAAAATTCGTCCGGTCCAAAAAAGAGCAATGGGAGAAACTCCACCGAATAGTGATCACCCTAAGCGCCAGGGGATTCGGTTCCTTGACCCGTGAGGAAATCTTGACCTTTCCCCGGCTCTACCGGTTAACCTGCGCCGATCTGGCCGAAGCCAAGATGCTGCGGCTGGCGCCGGATGTCTTGGATTACCTGAACCAACTGGTGGGTCAAGCCCATAAGCTTCTTTACAGCTTTCCGCCCCTGCGTAAAAGGGAAGTCGCCGTCTTTTTCCTGGAAACCCTGCCGGGGATCATCCTTAAAAACTGGGTCTATGTGGTTTTGTCGGCCTTGTTTTTTTTCGGGAGCTTCGGCGTTACCTATCTGCTGGTAAATGAAAACCCGTCCCTGGCGAACCTGATTGTGCCCCAAACGGTCTTGTCCCAAATGGAAAACTCATACCGGGAACCCATCAATGAAGAGCGATCCTTTGAGGTCAAAAACTTCATGGTCTCCTTTTACATTCAAAACAACGTCTCCATCGCCTTCGCCAGCTTTGCCCTGGGGGCCCTGCTGGGGCTAGGCGCGATTTATATCTTGATTTTCAACGGTATTTTTTTGGGCGCGATCACCGGACATATCGTCGGATTGGGTTATGGCGCCAATTTCGTCAATTTCGTCACCGCCCATTCGGTACTGGAGTTAACCGGGCTGATCTTGGCCGGCGCCGCCGGGTTGGCTTTGGGATACTCGATTATCAAGGCTACGCCTTATACCCGCGGCGAGTGGCTGAGGCTGCAACGGCGCAATATTTTCACCTTAGTCGCAGCCGCCGGATTTTTAATAGCGGCCGCGGCTTTGATCGAAGGAATAATCTCCCCCAGTTTGATTCCGTACCGTTACAAGTTGGGGGTGGCGGTTTTGTCCCTGCTGATGCTCGGCGGTTATTTCTTCCTTTGGCCGCTGATGGGCGGGGCGCGACCGGGAGCGAAGAGGGAGCGAAATGAAGCTGTTCGAGCGCTTGCGGATTGATTCATATTCAACATATTCAGCTTTGCTGCGGCTGGGCGCGGGCGTTCTTTTCCGAAGCCGGACCCCCACGGACCGCGAGGTAATCCGGAAACTCCATCAAATTCTCGGCACTTATTATCCGGAGTGGCTGGACCGGATCAATTTTGATTTTTTAAAATTATTCGTGGCCACCCGCCGTCCGGCGCTGCTGCTGATTAGCGGCGTCCTGCTTTTGGGGGTTTGGTTTCTGGTTCGCGGTCTGGTCCCCTATCTCGGCGCCGACTCGGACCGGTTCCGGACCGCTCCGGGCAAGCCGTTCAAAAAGACGCCGCCGGCCGCCGACGGTGTGACTCTCCTGTTTCGGGAAGCCTTGGACCAAGCCGGAGCCGGAGACTACCGCCGGGCGATAATCTCGCTCCATAAAGCGACGATCGAATACTTGATCAACCGGGTAATCCCGACCGCCTCCGGAAAAAAATATTCCAACAACGATTTTAAAAAGAAACTGCAATCGGGTTCAACCCTGTACCGGCCCTTTGCCTTAATCGCCGATTATGCCGAGATCGCCGCTTTCAGCGCGGCCCCGGTAAGCCGGTCCGATTTTCAAACGGTCCTCGAGGCTTTCGAAAAGAATTTTTTATAACCGGCTAAAGCCTTTAAACAGCTTCAATAACCGCATGCGGAGCTTTTTATGTTTTATAAAAAAGTCTGTCGGTATTAAGAGGAAAAATGAAACTGGCGCGCTTTAAAATCGATTTCCTCCCATTGTTGGGCGTAATCGGCCTGCTGTTAACGGTTCTTTCTTTCTTATGCGTTAATCTGGGAGGGGCGCCGGGGGATCGCTTTCCCGACGCCGGCCGGTACGAACTTTTTTACCGGTTATACAAAAATCTGGGTTACCGCCTCCGGGAATCGGCCCCATCCGCCTTGCCCAAGCAGCGGGGAGACTTGCTGATCTATCTCGACCGCGAACTGCAGCCGGACGAATTGGAGCGATTGCTTGCGGAGTGGGTGGAACCGGGCGGGTCATTGTTGATCGCCGGGTTCGACCACCGGGACCCCTTGAGTTCCGCCATGGTCGGCATCAGCCGGGTGAAATCGATCCGGATCGAAACGGAGACCGGAACCGACCGGCTCCTGCTGGATTCCAAGGGAGAATTACTAAGGCATCTCTCGGCCGGGGACGGGTCGTTGTTAAAAAACTCGCTGCTCTCTACGGAGCAGGGTTCGCTTTTGTACCGAAGGACCCATGGGAAGGGCACAGTGTTTGTGCTGGTCGAGAGCGATCTCTTAAAAAACGGTTATCTTCGTGAAGAAAAACTGGCGGTCTTCTTTAACGATTTGCTCAAGCCTTATTTTCGGAAACGGATTTACCTTATTCACTCCGTTCCGGAGCGGACCGGCGAGGCCCTTACGGTCTTGGCCCTTCTTTTGAAGGGACGAATGCGCTTCATTACTTTCCAAGCACTATGGGTGATGTTGTTGTTCATCGCCCGGCAGGGCATCAGGTTCGGCAAACCGCGGCCGGTGGACCCCTACCGGAAACGGACCTTAAGCGAACACTTGAGGGCGGTTGCCAATTTTTATCAAAAGACCCGTTGCCTAATGATTATCGATCAGATCAACCGGGAGTTTTTCCTGTTCAAACTGGCCAAACTGATGGGACGCCGCTTCAAGTCAACCGACCCGGAAGGATTGGAAACCATGCGAAACTATTTGGAATCGCTCCTCCCCCAATTGAGCGGGGACCAGATCCGGCTCTGTTTTTCCGAGGACGGAAACCAAACCCTGAGTCGGATTCAGGCAAAGGAAAGAACCAGGGAACTGATACTCAAAACCTTAAAAAGCGAGAGCGGAAGCTGATCTCGCTATGTTAGAAAATGATTTCTCCGTGTCTCAGTGTCTCTGTGGCCAATAATGATTTTGCCACGGAGACGCAGAGACACAGAGTTAAAAACTATATTTCATCCATTCACGGCCCCCCGGCGGGGCGGATGAGGGATTCGGAGGTTAAGCTGTTCAAGAACGATTTATATAAGGGGTGAGCCAATGGCTAATTATACCGCTACCGACGTAGCGCGGATTTTTGAAGAGATTCATCATCAATTGGACAAAGCAGTCAAGGGACAGGACGAGCTGATTGACCGGATCATTATTGCCGTCTTCAGCGAGGGGCACGTCTTGATCGAGGGCATTCCCGGGTTGGGCAAGACCTTGATTGTCAACGCTTTGGCGCAGATTATGGGGGTCAAGTTCAAACGGATTCAATTTACCCCGGATCTGATGCCCTCCGATATCATCGGGACTACCGTTTACGACGGCGGGACTTCCCAATTCCGGGTCAAAAAGGGGCCGATCTTCACTAATTTACTGCTGGCCGACGAGATTAACCGGGCCCCCGCCAAAACCCAAAGCGCGCTGCTCCAAGCGATGCAGGAACGCACGGTGAATATCGACGGGGTCGATTATCCACTGGGCGATTTTTTCATCTGTTTGGCGACCCAAAATCCCATCGAGATGGAGGGCACTTATCCGCTCCCGGAAGCCCAAAAAGACCGGTTTTTAATGAAATTGGCCATCGATTATCCCACTCCCGAGGAGGAGCGGGAGATCATCAAGGCCTACCGTGCGGGGTTCAGCGCCGACCGGATTCAAAGCGCCGGTTTGCGTCAGGTAATCGACGTCGCCGGTATTTTGGCGATCAAAGAATACCTGAAAACGGTGACGGTGGACGATCGGATTATCGAGTATATCACCGATATCGTAACGGCGACCCGCGGATTTGCGGGCATCGAGACCGGAGCGTCGCCCCGGGGGAGTATCGCCCTCTTTCAAACCGCCCGCGTCAAAGCGGTTTTTAACGGACGGGATTTCGTGACGCCGGATGACGTCAAGGATATGGTGTTGCCGGTGTTGCGCCACCGGATTATTCTCGAACCGGAAGCAGAGATCGAAGGCGAACGGGCGGACGATTTTTTAATCCGGATCTTGGAGCGGATTGAGGTGCCGCGATGATCCCGGTTCCGAAAACGCGGTTGATAATCATCTTTATGATCCCGCTGCCTTTGTATATCGTAGGATACCGGTTTTCAGCCCTTTTTTATTGGGCCCTGGGTTGGAATATTTTCAGCCTGGTTTTGGCCTTGTGGGATATTCTGGCAACCTTGCCGGACCTGAAATACGAAATCGGCGCGGCTAAGCTTAAACCTTTTTCCATCGGCCGGTCCAACCAGATGCTGATCAATTTCCGGAACAAATCCCGGACCGGGCGGCGCATCTTTTTCAAACTGGATTTGCCGCCGGAAATCGAAGACCGGACGGAAACGAAAGCGGTGGAGATCAGAGGCTTGGCCGAGGAGACCCTCGTCTTTATCCTCCGGCCGACCCGCCGGGGCGCTTTCCCCGTCAAACATTTATACTTGCGCGTCGAATCCAAATACCGCCTTTTCTATTGTGATCTGAAGAGCGAGCTTAATTTGACGGTCGAGGTTTATCCGGATCTTAAACAGCTGAACCATTATTTGAAACTGGCCAAGAACAACCGGGACTACAAAATGGGAATCAATAAGACCCGGTGGATGGGCGCGGGTTCCGAATTGGAATCATTAAGGGAATACCAAAAAGACGACGATTCGAAATTGATCGACTGGAAGGCGAGCGCCAGATTAAACCGGCCGATCTCCAAGGTGTATCAAATGGAAACCAACAATCAAATAACCGTCGCCGTGGACTGCGGCCGGTTAATGACCGCCGAGCGGCAGGGCTTGAATACCCTGGACCACGCGGTAAACTCGCTGCTGATCTTGTCCCAACTGGTATTTAATGTCGGCGATTCTTTAAGCATCATCGCTTTTGCGGACCGGATCATCGGGGAAATCTCCCAGCTAAAGGGAAGGGACAGCCTCAAAAAGGTCACCCCGTTCATCACCAAACTGCGTCCGGAATTTGTGGAGTCCAATTACAAGCTGCTCTTTGATTATTTGGAGCAGACTCAGAAAAAGAGGGCGTTAATCGTTTTATTAACCGATATGCTGGATGATATCAATTATGAACTCTTCAAAAAGAGGATTAACTGGCTGTCCCGGAAGCATTTCGTGCTTCTCGTTTTATTGCAGGACAGTTTGTTGCCGTGGCACGCCGAAGCCGGCCCCAATACGCCGGAAAACTTGTATCTAAAGGCGGCCGGCCGGGAGATGCTCTTAAATAGGAACAAGGCCATCGCCAAGCTGAAACATTATAAATTAAACGTACTGGATGTTTTGCCCCAGGAATTGACCGGCCCCTTGATCAACAAATATCTGGAAATCAAAACCAGAAACCGGCTTTAAAGCCCGTTTGGCGACGTATTGGCGGGGCGAAGGGCGTCGGACGTCCGCCGCGGGTTAAAACTCACGGCTAAGGGTAAAAGCATTTCAAAGCCCGGTAAACCGGGTTCCGTGACGCTTCGCAGCCGAATAGCGAAAGATAACCGATCCCGGAGGGACGTTTTCATATATCCAACCGTATGGTTTTTTATAAACCGCAGCGGAAATCTGATAACAAGACAACTAAAACCGCAAATAAAGCATGCGGCCCCTCTCCGAACCCTCAAAATCAGTTGCGTTCGCGGAAAGGGACGTTGCTGCCGAATAACTGAGACTGATCGGACGGCGTGCGGGGTGAGGCGGTTTTCGCGGTCCCGGCAAGAACTTTAATGTTCCGGGGTAGGCGACTATTTAAAAACATTGACGGCGGAAAGGATTCCCTTAATCACTCGCAATTGACAGCAAGGGGTTCTTTTGATATATTTTTAAGTATGACAAATTTAAAAAAGGGAGGGTTATTTGTGAAAAAAAATCAAGTTTTAACATTATTGGTAGTGTTGGTAATGATCGGCGCCGTTTTAGCGGGTTGCGGCGAGAGCAAAACGATAAAAATCGGTACCATCCAGTCAATCAGCGGACCGGTTTCCACTTACGGGATACAAACCAGAGACGCGATTCAAATGGCGGTCGATGAAATCAACGCCAAAGGCGGTGTGCTCGGCAAACAGCTCGAATTGATAGTGGAAGACGATGAAGCCAGCCCCGATAAAACAACCAACGCTTTTAAAAAGTTGGTTGCCAAAGATAAGGTGACCGCGGTCATCGGCGCGTTGATCAGCAAATGCACCCTTGCCATCACCAAGGAAGCGCAAGCCAAAAAAGTCGTGCTGTTAACGCCGACTTCCACCAACGATACGGTGACCGACGCCGGAGATTACATCTTCATGGCTTGTTACAACGACTCCTTCCAAGGTCAGGTCGGCGCTCAATTCGCCTATGAAACCCTTAGAGCCAAAAAAGCGGCGATTCTCTACGACATCACCAATGACTATTCCAAAGGTTTGGCCACCAACTTCCAGGATAAGTTTGAGAGCCTCGGCGGCACTATAGTCGCCTCCGAATCGTACAGCGCCGGCGATAAAGACTTTAACGCGCAACTTACCAAGATCAAAGCGGCTAAACCGGAAGTATTATTTATTCCCGATTATTACAACACGGTATCGCTCATCGCGAAGCAGGTCAAGAGTCAAGGCCTCAACGTTACCATGCTGGGCGCGGACGGTTGGGATGAAATTACCAACAACGCCGGCGATGAGGTGTTGGGTTCTTATTATTGCAACCATTATTCACCGCTGTCCGATGATCCCGATGTGCAGACTTTCGTTCAAAAATATTCCGAGAAATTCAACATGACTCCCAATGCTTTGGCCGCTCTCGGTTACGACGCCACTTACATTTTAGCGGAAGCCATTGAGAGGGCCGGTTCCACCGACTCGGAAATGATCAAGGCCGCTTTAATGGAGACCGACGGCAAATATGTAACCGGATATATCAGATTTAACGAACAACGCCGCCCGGTCAAGTCCGCCGTTATGCTTAAAGTGACCAAGGACGCCGCCGGAAAATTAATTACCGAATACGCGGGCACGGTTAATCCTTAAGCGATCGATACGGCAAAATCTTTTATCTTCTAAAATCACCGAGAATACGGTATAATAAATCCGAATTAAATAATGGGAGAATCCGGGTTCTCCCATTATTTTATATCCGAGGCAACGCAAGAGGTGATACAGTGGGGATCTTGCAGGAATTTTTGCAACAAATGGTTAACGGGTTGGCTTTAGGGAGCATTTATGCTCTAATCGCCTTAGGATACACCATGGTCTATGGTATCGTTCAATTAATCAATTTTGCCCATGGCGATATTTTGATGTTGGGCGCTTTTGCTGGATTCTTCGTGCTGATCGCGGCCCCGGTCACGCCGCTTACTTTTATCGTCGCTTTTTTGGTGGCGATGTTGGTTTGCGCCCTGATCGGCATCATCATCGAACGGACTTGTTACAAACCGTTGCGCTCCGCCCCGCGGATCAACGCATTGATTACGGCCATCGGGGTTTCCATGTTTTTGGAAAACGGCGCCCGAGTGGTCCCGCAAATCGGGCCCAATCCGAGGCAGTATCCTACCCTTCCTAATGTCAATTACGATTTCGGCGGAGTGGGGGTCAGCCGGATTCAAGCCATTGTTTTTTTAGTGTCCATCTCTTTAATGGTGGTTTTGAATTATATGGTTAACCATACCAAAATCGGCAAGGCGATGCGGGCGGTTTCCCATGACCGTAACGCCGGTTCGTTAATGGGCATCAATGTCAATCGAGTTATTTCGTTTACTTTCGCGGTCGGTTCGTCACTGGCGGCGGCGGCCGGAATTTTATTCGCCAGCGCCTATCCGCAGGTGGAGCCGTATATGGGGATTATGCCTGGTTTAAAGGCTTTTGTGGCCGCCGTTCTAGGCGGAATCGGCAGCATCCCCGGAGCGATGATCGGCGGGTTTATCATGGGGATCGCCGAAACTCTCACCAAGGGTTTCATCTCTTCGCAACTGGCCGACGCCATCGCCTTCGGCATTTTAATCATTATTTTGGTAGTCAAACCCTCCGGAATTCTAGGCCGCAATGTCAGCGAGAAGGTATAAGGCGAGGTGAAGAAGGATGAGTAATAATCGTAATCGGAAGATTCGGATCGCGGCTTTTTCAGCTTTGGGTTTCATCGGAATGGTCGGCTTTATCTATTGGGGAATCATTGATGAATACACCGCTCAAATCCTAACCTTCGCGGCCATTAACGTGATTATCGCGTTGAGTTTGAATCTAATCTCCGGTTTTACCGGGCAATTGGCCTTGGGGCATGCCGGATTTATGGCCATCGGCGCTTATTCAACCGCGGCGTTGGTCATGCAATTGAAGGCGCCGATTTTGGCGGCGATTTTAACCGGTGGGGTGATCACCGCCGTTTTCGGGTTCCTGATCGGTTTCCCCACCTTAAGGATGAGAGGAGATTATTTGGCCATCGTTACGCTCGGTTTTGGGGAAATCATCCGAGTCCTGATGATCAACGCCGAAAAGATCACCGGCGGCGCGGCCGGGTTGAAGGGGATACCGTCTTTCAGCGAAGACTACACCTTAAACCCGGTATTTTCATTTATCTGGGTCTATCTCTTCATGATCGGGACCATCATTCTAATCAACAATTTAATCAAATCCTCCCAAGGCCGGGCGATCGTTTCGATTCGCGAAGATGAGATCGCCGCCAATGCGATGGGAATCAATGTTTTTTACTATAAAATGTTTTCGTTTACGCTTTCGGCTTTTATCGCCGGGATCGGGGGCGGACTTTACGCTTTGTTTTTCGGGTATTTGAATCCCACCATGTTTAATTTTTTGAAATCGGTCGATTTCTTAGTAATCGTGGTTTTGGGTGGTATGGGCAGTATCGTGGGCACGATCGCCACCGGATTTATCCTCACCTACCTTCAGGAATTCCTAAGGTTCTTAAAGGATTACCGCTTGGTGATCTATCCGTTAATCTTGATTGTAATCATGCTTTTCAAACCGGCGGGCTTAATCGGGTTGTTAGAAGACTTTAAAACCTGGCGCCGTCGTAGACTTGCGGAGGGAAAAGGGGTCTTGAAAGCGGGTGAACGGGCATGACGGTTTTAAAGGTTGAAAATATTTCCATTTGTTTCGGCGGTTTGAAAGCTGTTTCCAATTTCAACCTCCAGTTGGAAGAAGGGGAATTGGTAGGTTTGATCGGCCCCAACGGAGCGGGCAAAACCACTATTTTTAACATGATCACCGGTGTCTACGCGCCGGATGAAGGCAGGATTCTACTAAACTCCAAAGATGTTCTCAAGAATATCACCGGTCTGAAACCCCACCAAATCACCAGGCTGGGGATGGCCAGGACTTTCCAAAACATCAGGCTTTTTAAGGATTTAACGGTGCTCGACAACGTCCGGATCGCCTATCATTTTAACGTTAAGTATAACGCGCTGCAGTCAATTTTCCGGACTCTCGGGTATTACAAAGAAGAAGCCGAAGTTAGGGAAAAAGCCTTGACGCTTTTAAAGCTTTTTAAAATCGAACAAAAAAGCGACGAGTTGGCTAAGAACCTTCCTTACGGCGAACAACGCAAATTGGAGATTGCCAGGGCGCTGGCCACCAATCCCCGGCTGTTGCTCCTCGATGAACCGGCCGCCGGGATGAATCCTCAAGAAACCAAGGACTTAATGCAATTAATCCAATTTATTCGGGAAGAGTTTAAGCTAACCATCCTGCTGATCGAACATGACATGAATTTGGTGATGGGCATTTGCGAACGCATCGTGGTGCTCGATTACGGTCAGCAGATCGCCGCGGGAAGTCCGGAGGAAATCAAAAAAGACCCGCGGGTAATCAAAGCCTATCTCGGGGAGGAGGTTGAGACCGGTGCTTAAAGTTACCAATTTGAACGTGTTTTACGGCAGGATCCATGCCCTACGCGATTGCAGTTTTGAAGTTAATGAAGGTGAAATCGTTACTTTGATCGGGGCCAACGGCGCCGGGAAAACCACGACCCTGCATTGTCTTTCGGGGTTGATTCCCAGTCAATCGGGGGAAATTGAATTGTTCGGCCAATCCTTACGGGGCGTGCCTCCGAACCGCATCGTGGAGCTGGGGATGGCGCAAACCCCCGAGGGCAGGAGAATCTTCGCCAACTTAACGGTCAAGGAAAATCTGGAGATGGGCGCTTATACCCGCAAGGATAAACAGGGGATTAAAAATGATCTGGAGCAAGTTTTCACCCATTTTCCGCGCTTAAAAGAGAGGGTGAATCAGATCGCGGGGACTTTAAGCGGCGGCGAACAGCAAATGCTGGCCATTGGACGGACCCTGATGTCCAGGCCGAAGTTGATGTTGATGGATGAGCCGTCGATGGGATTGGCGCCGCTGCTGGTCAAGGAGATTTTTTCAATCATTCAGGATATTAACCGGGCCGGAACCACCATTTTATTAGTGGAACAAAACGCTCACATGGCGCTTTCCATCGCCGACCGCGCTTATGTCTTGGAAACCGGGAAAATAGCCCTTCAAGGCGACGCCAAGGAATTGGCCGCCAGCGAAGCGGTGCGCAAGGCTTATTTGGGCGGATAAATTAAGAAAAACTATACTGAATCTAGGAAATGTCGATTATATAGTATAAGGTATCAGCGCTGAAGGAGGTTTGATCATGTTTGTCAGAGATCGGATGACCGTCAATCCGGTGACCATCGCCGAGAACGCCCCGATTTCCGAAGCGGGCGAGTTGATGCGTAAAAATAAGATCGCCAGGCTGCCGGTGGTCAAGGATGGGAAATTGATCGGAATTATTACCGAAGCGGATCTTTTAAAACTAAGTCCTTCCGCAGCCACCACCTTAAGCGTTTGGGAATTGAATTACGTGTTGTCGAAGATCAAGGTCAGTGAGGGAATGACCAAAAATCCGATTACGATTTCGCCCGACGCTACCCTGGAAGAGGCGGCCATGATTATGCGGGAAAAAAATGTAGGCGCTCTCCCCGTGGTGGAAGAAGGGAGATTAATCGGGATTATCACCGAATCGAATATCTTCGACGCCTTTATAGATTTGATGGGCTTGAAACTGACCGGCACCCGGCTGACCATTAATTTGGAAGACCGGATCGGAGCAATCGCCGACCTTACCGAAACTATTAAGCAACAAGGAATCAATATCATCTCCATGGCTTTGTTCCATTACCCCGATAATCAAGAAGGAAAGTTGGTCTTGCGCTTGGGTAGCGACCGGTCGGAAGGATTGCTTAAAGAGCTCCAAAACCGGGGATTCAAAGTCGAGCATGTCGTTAATTGGTGATGGAAGGCCGGTTGTTTGCCGCATAGGCCCTCGGGGTGGCGCTCCCGGGATGATTGCCTTTCCTGTGGCTGATTATTAAATCAACGCTTAAGCGTTGGTTTTTTATTGAATGAATTTAAAAAATATTTTCCATTTATGCAGGTTTCTGCCGAATAATCACGTATTTATTTAGATGCCGTCAAAAATAACGCATCGAACAGGGAGGTTAAACCGGACATGTATCGGCCAGCCAGAATCCATCTTATTTGCGGAGGATTAATCTTAATTCTTTTGTTAAGCGGAATTAAGCCGGTAAAGAGCGAAGAGCCGTTAGAGAGTGATAATCTTGCCAAGGCGAAAGCGGCGTTTGAGATTGGCCCGCGGCAACAAGAATTAAAGATCTCCGAGGAAAAAGCCGGTTTGGACCGCTTCCCGGATTCGGTGAAAGATCTGGGACAGTTATTGAATTCATTGGGCGAGGAACCGCCGATCGTTAAAGGAGTTTATGCGACGGCGTGGATGACGGGCAAAGCGGGTTTTCTGGAAAAAATGTTCGATTTTTCGGCAAAGACCGAGGTCAACACGATGGTTATCGATGTTAAAGACGATTCCGGCCGAATCAGTTATCCAAGCAAAACGCCCTTGGCCCAGGCCGTCGGTGCCGGTTCTTCGAAGTTCGATCCGGAAAAAGTAATCCGGTTGTTAAACCGGCATCAAATATATCCCATAGCCAGAATCGTGGTTTTTAAAGATCCGCATCTTGCCGGCCGCCGGCCGGATTTGGCGGTTAAAAGTTCCGAGGGGGGTATTTGGAGGGATTTTAAGGGACTGGCCTGGGTGGATCCGTACAGTCGGACGGTATGGGAGTATAATGTGGCGGTGGCCAAAGAAGCCGCCGGTTTCGGCTTCAAGGAAATTCAATTTGATTACGTCCGCTTTACCAGCGACGGTCCGCTCCAAACTTGCCGCTATTCATTTTCCGACGGCAAAAGCAAAGCCGACACCATCAGCGCTTTTTTGGAATACGCTTATCGGGAATTAAAACCATTGGGAGTAAAAGTCTCGGCCGATGTTTTCGGAGCGACTTGCACCTCCGATGGGGATATGGGGATCGGCCAGGTTTTTGAAAAAATCGCCGCCCATGTCGATATTATTTGCCCGATGGTTTATCCTTCTCATTACCGGCGGGGTGATTTAAATATTCCCGATCCGGATCGGGACCCTTACCAGACCGTTTACCGGAGTATGATGGATGCCAAACGGAAAGCGGCCGCCCTCAAGAAACCGGTGATCATCCGTCCTTGGCTCCAGGATTTTTCGTTACGGAACCGTTACGGCAGGGAACAACTTTTGGCTCAAATAAAAGCGGTGCAGGACGCCGGTCTCCAGGAATGGATTTTTTGGAACCCCAGCAACAATTATGATATTAACAAATATCCTTTAAAAACAGAACCGGCTATGCTGCCGGCATTGCCTCCGGCGCTATTGGATCCGGCGCCGCGGCTTATTTTGCCGCTCCGGGACGGCCGGTTGGCTTTCTAAAGGCGGAGCGCAAAAGATGTTGGGCGTTTAATCTTGCAATTTAAGGCGGATATAAAAATATACAAAATTTGTTTGCTTTTAAGAAATCCTTTTGGTATAATAGTAAAGTCGTAAAAATTACGGCCCTTTTTTCTCGAACATTAAATTAGCCGTGGTCCGGAAGAACCGCGTTCGGTCGCGGGTTTTCCGGGAGAGTAAATCGTTTTCGGCGGCGGAATTTAGTGATCGGGAAATTAACAGCATTCATGCAGGGGGAGGATATTATGAAAACTTATCAGGCTAAACCCGAAGAGGTTCAGCGCAAGTGGTTTCTGATCGACGCCGACGGCAAAACGCTCGGTCGATTGGCTTCCGTGGCAGCCACCATTTTGCGGGGGAAAAACAAACCGTTTTTCACTCCGAATGTGGATTGCGGCGACCACGTAATTATCATCAACGCTGAAAAAGTGAAGTTAACCGGCAATAAGGCTCAAGACAAAATTCATTACACGCACTCAATGTATCCCGGCGGTTTAAAAGCGGTAAAATACGGCCATTTATTAAAGACCAAACCGGAATACGCCTTGACCAAAACTATTTGGGGAATGCTGCCCCATAATCGCTTAGGCCGTAAAATGATTAAAAAATTAAGAGTTTACCGTGGCAATGAGCATCCACACGCCGCTCAAAAACCGGAAAAACTCGAAATTAAGGCCTAAGAAGGGGGAGGAATGACGGATGGCACGCGCTAAAAAAAGCAGTAAATTGGTTTATTACGGAACGGGGCGAAGGAAATGTTCGGTCGCCAAAGTGAGGTTGGTAGCCGGGCAAGGAAATATCATCGTCAACGGAAAACCGGTGCTTGATTATTTCGGGCGTAAAGTTTTGGAGCTTACCGTGAAGCAACCTTTGATTGTTACCAATACCGAGAGTAAATACGACGTGTTAGCGGATGTATACGGCGGAGGAATGTCCGGTCAAGCGGGCGCGGTCCGACACGGAATCGCGAGGGCTTTGTTAAAGATCGAAGAAGATTTCAGATCGCCGCTAAAGAAAGCCGGTTTTCTAACCCGGGATCCGCGCATGAAAGAGCGCCGCAAGTATGGCTTGAAAAAAGCCCGGAAAGCGCCGCAATTCTCGAAACGTTAAGCGAATGAAACACGACCATCGGTCGTGTTTTAGCTTATCCGGGAGGTGACTAGATTGCGGGCTTTGATTGTTGGCGGCGGGCCGGTCGATTCCAGCCAATTAAAAAATGAATTGGCGGCGGAACCGGAACTTTTGATCGCCGCCGACGCCGGCGGGAAACGCTTGGCTGATCTCGGACGGTTTCCCCATATCTTGGTGGGCGATTTTGATTCCATATCCGGCGACATCCTCGAAGCGGCGCGTAAAGCCGGGACTGTAATATACCCTTATCCGGCCGCCAAAGACCAGACCGATATGGAACTGGCCGTGGACCTGGCCTTGGAACGGGGCGCGAACCGGCTCCGGATTTTGGGGGGATTGGGAGGACGGCTCGATCATACCTTGGCGAATCTCGGTTTATTGGCAAAGGCCGCTCAAAAAGGGGTAACCGCCGTGTTGCTCGATTCCCGGCATGAGGTCAGCCTTAGCGATGGTCATCTTGAACTGCGGAGCGTGCCCGGCCGGGCGGTTTCCTTGATACCACTGACTCCGGAAGTCAAGGGAGTCAGGACCGACGGCTTGAAATTCCCTTTGCTTGATGAAGATTTATATTTTCATCATACTAGAGGGATCCATAACGAATTCACCGGGGAAGCGGCTCGGATCACTTTTAAGCAGGGTCTTTTACTGGCCGTGATTTTTCGGGAGGACAATCCAGTAGATTAAGTTCCTGAAAATAAACTAATCCCATTTGACTGATTTTATTGAAAATGTATATAATAAAGATGACGTTGAGCAGCTTTGTGGGGGTGGATTTATGGCGCAGGCCAAAAGGATTATGGTCAGTTTGCCCGATAGCCTCCTCCAAGAGGTGGACGGAATCGTTCGCCGGGAGCAAGGAAACCGCAGCGCTTTTGTACGGGAAGCGATGCTTCTATTAATCAAGGAGCGTCATCGGCTTGAAAGATTGGAAAGGTGCCGGAACGGTTATGAAAAGATGGGGCGGATTAACCGGAAACTGGCCGAGGACGGATTGGAATCGGATTCCCGGGACTTGGAGAGTTATGAAGACTATCTTGCGAAAAGGGAATAATCAATAAATGATCCGTCGGGGAGACATCTTTTATGCCAATTTGAACCCGGTGATCGGCTCGGAACAAGGCGGTCTTCGACCGGTGTTAATTCTCCAGAACGATATCGGGAATACCTATAGTCCAACTACCATAGTCGCCGCCATTACTTCGAAGATTAAACGCGCCAAACTACCCACTCACATTGAATTGAAAGCCAACCGATATGATCTGGAAAAAGATTCGGTGGTCCTTTTGGAGCAGTTGCGAACTATCGACAAACAAAGACTGAAGGAACGCGTCGGCCATCTCGATGAAGAGACGATGGCCAAAGTTAACGTTGCTTTGGAAATCAGCCTTAGTTTACGGGATTTGAATTAAAAGACAGGCCGGTCAGGAGACCGGCCTGTCCGGTTGTACGCCCGGCATGGGCGTTGTCTATAGGGTGGAAGTCCCGAACGGGGGCTGGCGAGCGCCTACCGTTAGCGGAAGGCAAGGGTGTTAACCGCGAGGTTAAATCTGAAGGAAGCCGGATGCAA